>CBDVDU010000019.1:0-18435 GCA_965372825.1 uncultured Gammaproteobacteria bacterium
CGCCCTACAGTTTTCAATATGTCCCTCTCTCATTTTTACAGACAGCAAAGGAACAGATCGTTTCTTTATTTTTACTACATATAAACTTATGACTGATACTCCCGATATTTTAAAAAAGATTCTTGCTAAAAAAGCTGAAGAAGTCGAAAAACGTAAACAACGTATGTCGATAGAAGATTTACAATGCATTATTGGTGATACGGAAAAGCCACGTGGTTTTGCTCGTGCTTTACAAGATAAAGCGGCGAGTAAAAAGCCAGCGATTATTGCGGAAATTAAAAAAGCATCACCGAGCAAAGGTGTGATCAGAGAAAACTTTAAGCCTAATGAGATTGCTCAGGATTTTGCCATGAGCGGTGCAACTTGTTTGTCGGTATTAACGGATAAAGAGTTTTTTCAGGGCAGTGAAGTAAACTTGCAAGTAGCTCGTCAATCTTGTCCACTGCCTGCATTACGTAAGGATTTCATGATTGATCCTTATCAAGTGTATGAGTCGCGCGCTTTAGGGGCGGATTGTATTTTGCTTATTGTTGCGGCTTTATCTGATACACAAATGCATGAATTGGCTGATACAGCAAAACAGTTAAACATGGATGTACTGGTAGAAGTGCATGATGCGGCAGAAATGGAGCGTGCTTTAACGTTGGATACGCCATTAATTGGTATTAATAATAGAAATTTGCGTACCTTTGAGACTTCTTTGCAAACAACGTTAGATTTAAAGCCTATGGTGCCTAGTGATCGTTTAGTGATTACTGAAAGCGGAATTCATACGCCTGCTGATGTGCAGTTGATGTTAGATAATGATATTTATACGTTCTTAGTTGGCGAAGCTTTTATGGCAGCTGAGCGCCCTGGAGCTAAAATGCGTGAGTTGTTTAGTTTGTAAGCAGGCATAAAAAAACGGGAGTTTAACTCCCGTTTTTTGCATCAGTTAAACTGTGATTCTTATGGCTTATATTTATCCATCGCTTTAATAATAGATAGAGCTTTACCGATTGTTATTTTAGCCGCATCATCAAGTTCAGTATTCTTGTATACCTTGTCTAATAAGCCTTCTGTTACCAGCGCTTCTTTTACCCAACGCTTGACCATTCTGTAGTTAGTTGCAACTTTTGCTTGTTCACCTGTTTTAGGGTTTTTCATGACCACAGTGCGCAGCTCGATTTTTGGTGCAGCCAATTTGTTAACCTTAGGTTTAGGCGCTTCGACCGCTGGCTCTATTTTTACTTCAGCTGGTTTTACTATAGGAGTTGGTTCTTCTGCTTTCTTTTCAGCAACTACGGCCGGTTTTTGTGCTGCTATAGGCTGTTTAAAGGCAACGGCACCAGGGTTAGCTGCTTTTTTGCTGGGTGCTGAGCCTTCATCATCGACAACACTATAAACCACGTAGGCTACATAGATAACCGTTAAAATAAAAAAAATCTCTGACATGATGTCACTCCCCTTGTTATTATTATTTTTTTCAGTTATCTCTGTTAATAACTGACTGTTTTACTGAGTATATGGCAAAGTTACAAAATATACCAGAATCGCATATTAATCGCTGGTGTATTAATGTCTTAATTAATCAATAAGGTACCTACCCCTTGATCAGTAAATAGCTCTAATAATACAGCATGCTCAACTCGGCCATCAATAATATGCACGTTCTTAACTCCACCTTTTAGCGCATCGGTACCACAGCGAGTTTTGGGAATCATACCGCCAGAGATTGTGCCATCAGCAATTAAAGCGTCTATATCGGTGATCGTTAAGCCGGTCAGTAACTTGCTTTGTTTATCTAAGATGCCAGGGATATTTGTGAGTAAAATAAGCTTTTCGGCGTTTAATACTTCTGCTACTTTTCCTGCGACTAAATCGGCATTAATATTATATGAGCGCCCATCTGCACCGACTCCAATAGGAGCAATTACCGGAATAAAGTCACTTTTACTGAGCATATCTACGACGGCTGGGTCAATGCTACTGACTTCACCGACATGGCCAATATCGATAATTTCAGAAGCTTGAGTTTTAGCATTAATGCGTGTCATTTCTATTTTACGAGCACAAATGAAATTGCCATCTTTACCCGTTAAGCCTACTGCTTTACCGCCCGCCATATTAATGAGATTAACAATATCTTTGTTAACCTGACCGCCTAGGACCATTTCGACTACGTCCATAGTTTCCGAGTCAGTCACGCGCATACCATTAATAAATTCAGTCTGGATATTTAAGCGTTCAAGTAAATTACCGATTTGCGGGCCGCCGCCATGAACTACGATGGGGTTAATACCCACTAATTTCATCAGTACGATATCGCGAGCAAAGCAGGTTTTGAGGTTTTCATCAATCATGGCATTGCCGCCGTATTTAATGACGACGGTTTTGCCTTTAAATTTCTGAATATAAGGTAAGGATTCTATCAGTACGTGGGCAATACCCTTGGCGGTTTTATCTTTCATAAAGCTCTTAATTAAAAAGGTAGGGTTAATTGAGGTTTGATTTCGAGGATAAGCTGACGGAATTGATCTTGAATTCTGGATAAAGCTTCTGGTGT
The DNA here is from genome assembly GCA_965372825.1 of uncultured Gammaproteobacteria bacterium. Lineage (GTDB taxonomy): Bacteria > Pseudomonadota > Gammaproteobacteria > Methylococcales > Methylomonadaceae > Methyloprofundus. The sequence goes on from CBDVDU010000019.1 coordinate 2,546, forward strand.
GTCACCTTCAAAACGAACGACTAGAGAAGGCGTTGTATTCGAGGAGCGCACTAGGCCAAAGCCATCAGTAAAATCTACGCGTAAACCATCAATATCAGTTATTTGTCCACCGGGGAAGTCGGGGTTCATCAGCAGGCGATTCATAATGGTAAAGTTTTCCCCTTCTGCCACATCAATGGATAATTCAGGCGTATTAAAGCTGTCTGGAAAATCAGCAAAGACTTCAGCGCTGCTACGCGAGTCTTCGGATAATATTTCTATCAGTCGTGCAGCCGCATATAATCCATCATCAAAGCCAGGCCAGCGATCATTGAAAAATAAATGACCACTCAATTCCCCAGCAAACGGCGCACCAGTTTGTTTAACTTTGGCTTTCATATAGGAATGGCCGGTTTTCCAGATAGTAGGGCGGCCACCATATTTTTTAATTTGTTCTGCTAAATGGCGACTACACTTCACATCATAAATAATTTCAGAGCCCGGTTTTCTTGCGAGGATATTTTTACTAAAGAGCATCATTTGCCTATCGGACCAGATGATTTTTCCGCTTGAATCGACAACGCCTAACCTATCACCATCACCATCAAAAGCAATGCCTATGTCAGCTTGATAATGATCTACTGCAGAAATAAGGTCAGAGTAGTTTTCCGGCTTACTGGTGTCTGGGTGATGATTCGGGAAAGTACCATCGATATCACAGAACAGTTCAATAACTTCGCAGCCTAGTGTTTTTAATAATATCGGGCCTAGTTCACCCGCTACGCCATTACCCGCATCTACAACTACTTTCATTGGGCGAGCAATACGAATATCATCAGTAATCATGCCGATATATTCATTAGTAAACATGCTGTTTTCAGTGAGTGTGCCCGGAGCTTTAGAATGTAGATCGTTACTGTCAATTCGTTGTTTGAGATTTTGTATTTTATCAGCGGCTAAGGCCTCACCTGCCATGACAATTTTGAGGCCATTATAATTGGCAGGATTGTGGCTGCCGGTTAGCATAACACCGGAATGGCTGTCATGGTGATGGGCGACAAAGTAAAGAACCGGGGTAGGAACGGTGCCTATATCGAGTATATCGGTGCCTGTGGATAAAATCCCATCCGCTAGTACTGTGCTTAAGGCTGGACTGGAGATACGGCCATCCTTGGCAATAACAATTGTTGAGATGCCTTTATCTACAGCTTCACTACCAATCGCACGACCAATATCATAAACAATGTCTTGAGTAAGTTCTTGATCGACTATGCCGCGAATATCATAAGCCCGAAAAATTGCATCTGTCGGGTTGACTGCTTTAGTTGAGTGGCTAGGAGTGTCGACGGCAGGTAGAGCCTCACTTAGTTTGAATGAATGCTCTGGACTAGGTTTAGGCTTAGTTTCATTGCTATCTCTGGTGAATTCGGGGAGTGAAATAGCCGATCCTAGCTCGGAACTATCAATATCTTGTATTTCAAAGCCTGCATATTCAGAGCTAGGCACATCAGAGCCCATTGATTCGTCAAAAAAACCATCAAACTCATCTTTTTGATCTGTGCTGTCTTCGTCTTTATTTTCGTTCTCTAAAACACGCTTAAATTGAATAATGGTAGAAATGAAGTTATTCATTTGTTTCAATTTAATAGGGTAATTGCCTTTTGCCTTACCCATCATTAAATCTTTAGTCGCTTTTAGAACAGAGCGTTGGTCGTCAACGAGTAATGCCTCTAATTTTCTGAGACCTACATAGCAAGCAAGCCCTGAAACAAAAGAAGGAACCAGAATAATGCTAAGAACTAAGATAGCTATTGAAAAATCAAGGCTATCACTATACCAATAATTTACCGTCCAAGCAGTATCTTTGACATTAAATGATTTGTTCGTTCCTGATGTTTTTAGCTCGGCATTACCGTGTGAAAATAAGGCATAGTCAGACTGGCGTAACTCTAAATATAAGCGACTATCAGTTAGCGTATTAAAGTTTTGTTGTAGGCTGTTAAAGTTAATACTCGCCAGAATGACAGCCATAACTTTACCGTTTTGTAATATACCTTGAGTGATAGCAAGGTGACGATTTTCACCCTGTTCGCCTTGCACTAAAGGCTTCTGTGCCTCTTGGAAAGTTTTTTTGACTAAGTCTAGATCGGCGTAGCCCATGTGCGGGACAATGGATCTATCTGGTTCCTGATCAGCAGGAAGTAATAATCTAATGGCTAGGATGCCTGGTAAAGCACTACTTCGTTGTTGAATAGTCGCTTTAGCACTCACTAGGTCAGATTGATTAAGTGCATCAATGAGCTCAGGTGATTGGGCTATATTTTGTAAGAACTTACTCAATAAGGCGGTATGGGCTGTGATGTTTTGGGACGTTCCTTTAGATAGAGCGTACATAGCATCATTGTTGGCACTATTTACGTTAACTTGAGCAAGCAAATAAATGCCAGAACCAGCTAAAACTGTCATGAACACTGCAACAGCAGCAATCATTGAAAAAATGCGTCCCATATTTATACCTGTAAGTGTCGCTATGCGTGAATTTTAGAAGGTTTGGTGCCGGTCTCTATATTGCCTGAAAACTTAATGGCGGCCAGTATGACCAAAGCCGCCTTCGCCACGTTCTGATTGATTAAACTCAGTGACGATATCAAATTCGGCCTGAACGATGGGTACAAAAACCATTTGTGCAATACGTTCGGCAATTTTTACGGTAAAGGCGGTTTGACCTCTATTCCAGCAGGAAATGAAAACTTGGCCTTGATAGTCGGAATCAATTAATCCGACAAGATTGCCCAAGACGATGCCATGCTTGTGGCCTAAGCCCGATCGAGGTAATAATACCGCAGCGAGTTGATGATCATTAATATGAATAGCAATTCCCGTTGGGATCAATACTGTTTCGCCCGGTAGCAGAGTAGTGTCTGCCTCTAAGCAAGCGCGTAAATCTATGCCCGCTGAGCCGTCAGTCGCATAGCTGGGCATAGGGATTTCATTGCCCAAGCGTGGGTCTAATATTTTTAGTTGTATCTTATGCATCTAATCTCTCGGCAATTAAGGTCAATAATTGACTTGCTAGCTGGGTTTTATCAGTCATTGTGAAGGTTTTTTTGCCATTTTGCCAATACACTTGCAAGGCATTATACGCAGAATCAAAGCCCCCTTCTGCTTGTCCTACCCAATTAGCGGCAATCATATCTAAATTTTTACGCTGTAATTTATCTAGCGCATAGTGTTCTAAATTATGTGTTTCTGCGGCAAAGCCTACGGTAAAAGGTTTGTTAGTTAAGCTGGCGACACTAGCGACAATATCTTGAGTTTTACGTAATGATAGTTGAGTATTATCACCTTGCTTTTTGATCTTCTCATTTTGCACGCTATCGGGCGTATAGTCTGCGACTGCTGCGGCAGAAATGAAAATATCTTGTCCTGCCACTTGCTGCATTACTGTTGCATACATTTCTGCTGCACTTTCTACCTGGAATGTATGAATATTGTTCGGTGCAGTTAATTGCACCGGGCCACTCACTAAAGTTACTTCAGCACCTAATCGTTGCGCTTGTTGTGCTAGCGCATAGCCCATTTTACCGGAGCTTCTATTAGTAATATAGCGTACAGGGTCTAAAGCTTCGCGGGTTGGGCCAGCGCTAATTAATATTTTTTTATTCAGTAATAACTGCGGTGTGTTCAGTGCGTTTAACTGGGCGACAATATCGCTCGGTTCGCTCATGCGACCATAGCCAGTTTCACCACACGCCTGGCTCCCTGCTTCTGGGCCGATAAAGTTTATTTTATGTTGTCTCAGCTGATTAAGATTTTCTTGCGTGACAGGCTTGCTCCACATGGCTTGATTCATTGCAGGAGCAATATAAACAGGACATTCGGCGGCAAGGTATAAAGTGCTTAATAAATCATCGGCAAGGCCTAGGCTTAGTTTAGCCATACAGTTCGCGCTTGCTGGTGCACTGAGAAATAGATCGGCCCAGCGCGCCAAATTAATATGGCCCATAGCATTTTCTTCATTGGCATCAAGTAATTGCGTATGCACCGCATGACCAGATAAAGCCTGAAGTGTCAGTGGCGTAATAAATTGAGTGGCCGCATGGGTCATCACGACTCTGACTTCGTAGTCATTTTTACGTAATAACCTGACTAGTTCGGCTGATTTATAGGCGGCAATACCGCCACTAATGCCTAAGAGTACACGCTTCAATTGAGAGCTTCCTTAAATGAATTCAGTCGCTTATTATGGCAAGAGTTGGGACTTTCTTCTATGCTTAAGCTGAAAAATCGAAAAATTAACCATAATATAAACTAAGGTGTAAAAGGATGAGCATTCAAGACTGGCCGGAAGGTGACCGCCCTAGAGAAAAATTACTCGCTCAAGGTGCGGCTGTATTATCTGATGCAGAGTTATTAGCGATATTTTTACGCACGGGTATTAAAGGTAAAACAGCGGTGGATCTGGCTGGAGATCTATTAACTGAATTTGGTTCTTTGCGCGCCTTATTACAGGCAGACTGTGAGAATTTTACGCGTGCAAAAGGATTGGGTACGGCTAAATACGCGCAATTACAAGCTGTTTTGGAAATGGCGCGGCGACATACTTTTGAAGAGTTAGATCGAGGTGATGTTTTAACCAGTCCAGAAGCAACGCGTGCTTATCTAAGTCAGCAATTACGTCATTATCAACATGAAGTGTTTGCCTGCTTATTTTTGGATAATCAGCACCATATTTTAGAATTTGAAGAGTTATTTCGAGGTACGATTGATAGCGCCAGTGTTTATCCGCGAGAAGTGGTTAAAAAGGCATTAGCACATAATGCCGCAGCGGTTATTTTTGCCCACAACCACCCTTCTGGTATTTCTGAACCGAGCCAGGCGGATAAATTGATTACCGACAAATTAAAGCAGGCTTTAGCTTTAATAGATATTCGCGTCCTGGATCATTTTATTATTGGCGATGGAATGCCTTATTCGTTTGCCGAAAATGGTTTGCTGTAGTGTTTTTTCTGGAATGTCGGACGTACGGCTCGAAGGTTATTTAAAAAAATGGTGTTGTGGGAGGGACTTTTAGCCGCGACTTGCATGAAATCGGGGCTAAAAGCCCCTCCCACAGAGTATTTGTGGGGTTGATGAGTTTTCCATTAGCAAATGGGGCGCAGGTCTTTAGCCTGCCTTTTAAAAAAGCGGGCTAAAGCACCGCGCCCCAGAACACACATCTTTAAATTATATTCGGTAACTTAATGGTAGTGTCTCAAGGCTTGTGCGTAACATCGGCTGACAAATCAAACGGCTGTTAATTTATTGGCCGCTTCTTGGTATTTCTGGCTACTAACCGCGGTCACTTCATCAGGTAGCTTAGGGCCAGGGGCTGTTTTATCCCAGTCTAAGGTTTCTAAGTAGTCGCGAATAAATTGTTTATCAAAGCTAGGCGGGCTAATGCCAACTTGATATTGTTCAACCGGCCAGAAACGCGAAGAATCAGGCGTTAAAGCTTCGTCAATTAAATACAGCTTGCCGTCATTGTCTAAACCAAATTCAAACTTGGTATCGGCAATAATAATGCCTCGCTCTTTCGCATAAGCGGCTGCGGTGATATAAAGTTGCAGGCTGACATCACGGACTTTCGTTGCCATTTCTTCGCCGAGCAAAGGAATGGTTTCTGCGAAAGAAATGTTTTCATCGTGATCACCAACAGCGGCTTTTGTTGATGGGGTGTAGATGGCTTCGGGAAGTTGCTGCGCTAGTTGCAAGCCTTCAGGTAATTCGATACCGCAAATACTGCCGGTTTTTTGGTAATCTTTCCAGCCAGAACCTATTAAATAGCCACGTACGATAGCTTCGACAGGCAGAGGCGTTAATTTCTTAACAATAATCGCGCGACCCTCAATTTGAGCGCGCTCAGTTGCATCAGGCACAACGTCTTCTAGGATTAAATTAGATAAGTGGTTAGGGATAAGGTCTTGCATTTTCTCAAACCAAAAATTTGAGACGGAAGTAAGTACTTGGCCTTTGCCGGGAATCGGGTCAGGTAAAACCACATCAAAAGCAGATAGGCGATCAGTGGTAACAATTAATAAGTGATGCTCATCAACTTCATAGATGTCACGCACTTTACCGCGCGTGCGTAATTTAAGATTAGAAATTGAAGATTCAAACAAAGCGGCGGGAGCGGTCATATTATCTGGCTAAATTGAATAAAAGAATGCGCACTATTTTATATGAATAATCTCTTATAAGTTAAAATAATGCGTTTCTTAGGAATGCACATTAAATAAAACCCGAAACTTTAGCTTATGAAGCACCGCCAGTCCTTTAAGGACTGGCGGTGCTTTCGGGTATTATTGAAGTTTGATTCCTTAATGCTAATTAGGCAGAAGTCTCTAACGATTTAAGCAACCATCATTCCTAAGTCTTCATAGATGCGTTTCTTTTTCCAGCCTGCGAAAGCGCTGTCATCAAAATGTGCATCATAATCTATCGCATACTCGTAGCAGCTTCTAAATAAACGGGCAGTACGGAATGCGTGTAACTCATCATCGGCATTAATTGTCTCTACGTTGCCAACTTGAAACGTTTTGTTTTTAGATTTGCCATTGCAAACCCAAAATACCGTGTAACAAAGATAGCTCTTATCTTTTCTACGGTCGTATTTAATGGTTCTTGATACGCCGGTTAAGCCAGTGGTGGTTTTATTTTTTGGGGGTTTTAAGAAACGTGTCCTGCTGCCTTTTAGGACAATTAACATTTGGTCACGCCAAGCAATGGCTGCGGCTATGGATTTGCTTCTGTTGCCCCATAACTTATGTGAAAAATAACGGCTACTTTCTTTGCCACGTCGAACGATACGAACTTGGTACCCGAAAGCATCGGGTTCGGTAATGTGTTTGTGTTTTATCATGATGGATTATCTGGTCTTTTTTAAAAAGTTACGAGAAATCGGATGTAATTTTTAACGGATACAAATAATTTTTTTCGATTTCATTGTATTTTCATAAATCTCTGCTAGCGAGATTTAGGCTGATCCTGATTATCAATGTTTTGTGAGTAAAAACAAGATAATTTTCCTAGATTTGTGAATTACCTAGCATTTTAGTGTAGAATTATTTTTTATTCACTGGTTCGTGGGTATAATTTACAGCTTATTCACTGTATTAAGTATAAGGAGACACACATGAGTGTATTAGTAGGTAAGCAAGCACCTGATTTTACGGTTCCTGCTGTTTTAGGTAATGGCGAGATTGTTGATTCTTTTAGCTTTTCAGAAGCAACAAAAGGTAAATATGCGGTTATCGTATTTTACCCATTAGATTTTACTTTTGTTTGTCCTAGCGAATTGATCGCATTGGATCACAGAATGGATGAATTCACTAGCCGTGGTGTTGAGGTAATTGCAGTATCAATCGATTCTCACTTCACTCATAACGCATGGCGTAATACAGCGATTAATGACGGTGGTATTGGTCAAGTTCGTTATACAATGGCTGCTGATATCGCACACACTATCGTTAAAGACTATGATGTAGAAGCAGAATCGCCTGCGGTTGCTTATCGTGGTAGTTTCTTAATTGATAAGACTGGTTTAGTGCGTCATCAAGTTGTTAATGATCTACCTTTAGGTCGTAACACTGACGAAATGCTACGTATGGTTGATGCATTACAGTTCCATGAAGAGCATGGTGAAGTTTGCCCTGCAGGCTGGACTAAAGGTGATGCAGGTATGGATGCTTCTCCAAAAGGTGTTGCTTCTTACTTAAGCGAAAATGCTGATAAGTTATAAGTTATAAGTTATAAGTCGTCAGTTTTCGTGTTAGGAAAAGCGGGCTTTATAGCCCGCTTTTTTTTGCCTAAAATTAAGTGCAAGCTATTTTATATTTGGTTTTTATGAGCCATTTTTACTAATTGTAAATGGGTAAGATAAACGGTAGCACAGCCTATAAAAATAGAAATAAAGGTTTCGCCGATAACTGCCATACCGATAGCAAAGCCTAATATATAGCCAATTAATCCGGTAACTGACCATTTAATACCATTTTCTCCATTTTTTTTACCCGAGTTAAAAAATACAATCACGGTAATGATGGCTATTAATATAATTAACATTATTCTTTCCTAATTTTGTGTGTAATAACAAATCAAGCTAGAATCAATCTAACATTGATAGTTTATGCTTTAAGCAAATCTCTAGTAACTGTTCACATACCCTCATAAAAAGATCGTCATTCCCGAAGTGTTTAATCGGGAATCTGTTTGTTGATATAGATTCCTGCTAAAGCTTGTGCCCACGCTTGACTGGGTAGCATGCAGGAATGACAAGGTATTTTGATGTTTTTTAGGGGGATCTGAACGGTTACAATCTCTAGGTTATTAATGGTTCTATTCTATTCTAGGGTCGACGATCAATCCAGCAAGTATAATTATTTAATTTTTTCCATCTAAGGAGTACACAATGGGCAAGTTAGCGAAAGGTATTTTGATATTTTTCTCTACAGTCGTCGTTTTAATTATTGCGGCCGTAGTTATTATTCCCTTGGTCGTGGATTTAAACGACTATAAACCAGAAATTGAGGCAGCGGTCAAAGATAAAACTGGGCGAACTCTCAAGATAGAAGGTGAATTAGATTTATCCGTTTTTCCATGGATAGGCGTGTCTACCGGTAAACTTACCTTAAGCAATGCCGCAGGGTTTAAAGAGCAGGTTTTTGCTGTGATTGGTGAAAGTGATATTAAAGTTAAATTAATGCCACTTTTGTCTAAAGAAGTTGAAGTCAGTACAGTGTTCTTAAAAGGCTTAGAATTGCACTTAGCAAAAGATGCACAAGGCGTCAGCAACTGGGATGACTTAGTTAAGCCAAAAGATCCCTCTGAGGAGGCATCCGTTGAGCCAAGTAAGGATAGTGATGAGCCTAATGCATCCCCTGCTCTCGCTGCTTTGGCGATAGGCGGATTAGTTATTGAAGATTCTCAAGTGAGCTGGGATGATCAACAGTCTGGACAGCATGCGATAGTTAAAGATTTTAATTTAAAGCTAGGTGCGGTTGCTTTTAATCAGCCCATTCCCGTGGAAATGTCTTTATTACTGGAAAATACTAAGCCTGGGTTAACAGAGAAATTATCTTTGTCTACTATGCTGGTAATTGATGAGTCGATGCAGAAAATACAACTAACACAGTTGATTGTTGATTCGATAACGACGGGCGAAGTAGTATCGGGCGGCACGGTTGATGCAAAAATACAATCGGATATAACCATCGATTTAGAGCAACAAAAAATTCAACTTACTCAGTTCAAACTAGATTCTACTATTAAGGGGGGCGTCGTTCCTGAAAGTGAAGTTGAGGTGCATGTGCAGTCGGATATAGCATATGACTTAACTAAGCAAATAGCGCAATTGGCACAGCTTAAAATTGATACTGTGGTTAAGGGAAAAGTAGTTCCGGGTGGGTTGTTAGAAGCGCATTTGGTGACAGGGTTTGCTTTAGATTTATTACAAGAAACGGCTACGCTTAAAGGATTGAAGCTAAATACTAATATGATTAATTTGACAGCTGATATAGCGGCGACACAGATCAAGTCAGCTCCACAATATTCAGGGGCGTTGAATATTGCGCAATTTAATCCTAAAGCACTTATGCAGCAGTTAAAAATGACGGTGCCAGAAACAACAGATAAGCAGGTTTTACAAAAGCTTGCTATGCAATTTAATGTGCAAGGAACGGCTGATGCTATTGCTTTAGAAAATTTAGTAATAAACTTAGATGATACTTCAATCAAAGGTTTTACTCGGGTTAAGCAGTTTAAAAATCCGGCTATTGCCTTTAATTTGGTGGTTGATTCGATTGATGTTGATCGTTATAGCGCGCCTACAAAAGAAAGAGCTAAGTCCACGCCTGTAGCCACTCCAGCAACAGCCGTTGCGGCAGCGACAACCTTAATACCTATGGAAACTATCCGAGGGCTCAATATTGCGGGTGATTTAAGCATTGCCAAGTTAAAAGTCGCTAAATTAAGTATGGCAGGGGTTAAGTTAAACTTGCAGGCCAAGCAAGGCGTTTTAACGACTAAACAAAGTATTAAGCAGCTTTATAGTGGCCGGTATAGTGGACAGATAAGCGTTAATGCAAAAGGTAAAACTCCGCGGATTAGCTTGAATGAAAAAATCTCAGGCGTACAGTTAGAGCCATTATTTAGCGCAATGCAGCCTGATACTCCAGCTAAAATAAAAGGTGCAGCAAATATTACGGCTAAACTCAATATGCGGGGTAACACTGTTCCTGATATTAAGTCGACCTTAGGAGGGAATATTGACTTTTCAGTGACTAAGGGGGCAATTACCGGCTTTAATGTGCAGAAAATGATTGATATGGGCAAGTTATTTTCTCAGGGTAAAGTTATGAAAGAGGGTTATGAAAATGAGCAAACTTTGTTTTCTGTGTTGCAAGGAACGGCAACAGTTAAAAAAGGCCTTATTAATAATCCAGACTTCTTATTAGAGTCTTCTACAGTAGTGGTAAAAGGCGCTGGTACAGCTAATCTAGTCAATGAGGCATTAAGCTATAAAGTGCAAGCTAAGGTTAAGCAAGCCTCTAATGCACGGCCTGTGGCGATAAAGGTTGGTGGGACATTTTCTAAGCCTAGTTATACTGTGGATGCTTTATCAATGATCACTGAGAAAGAAGAGGAAAAAATCAATAAAGCAATTGATAAGCATCTAGGTGAAGGCGCTGGTAAGGCGGTGAATAAATTATTAAAAGGTTTTTTCTAGGCCTAGGGGCGGGTATTATTGAGTCCTCGCTCCTTTTAGAGCGTTAGTTCTTTGTTTGTAATCGTTCACATACTCCCCCTTAAATTTTATATAAAAATACCGTCATCCCCGAAGTCTTCTATCGGGGATCTATGTTAAACGTAGATTCCTGCTAACAGAATGCAGGAATGACGAGCTGAAAAATGTAAATATTGAGAGACCTCACAATAAAATTGATGAAATTTCTAGGGGTGTCTGAATACTTACCTTTGTTTTGCTTGTAAACTATGTACTATTAAGTGCATAGTTTACAGCGATTTATTTATGACCCCCCACGCTTTTCAAGAAAATTTGCTACATTGGTTTGACCAATTCGGACGCAAAGATCTGCCTTGGTCTGTGCCAGCTACACCTTATCGGGTGTGGATTTCTGAAGTTATGTTGCAGCAGACGCAAGTTGTCACTGTGATACCTTATTTTAATAAGTTTATTCAGCGTTACCCAGATGTTGGTGCACTGGCGAATGCACCTTTAGATGAGGTACTCAGCTTGTGGGCTGGCTTGGGTTATTATGCGCGGGCAAGGAACTTGCATAAAGCGGCAATAGTAATACAGCAAGCTGGCTATTTTCCTGATTCTTTAGAAAGCTTAATGGCTTTACCTGGGATTGGTCAATCGACTGCGGGAGCTATTTTAAGTATCGCGTTCAATAAAAGCGAAGCTATTTTAGATGGTAACGTACGGCGCGTATTGGCGCGATTTAAAGCGATACAAGGCTGGACGGGTGGTAATGCTGTTAATAAGCAATTGTGGGCAGTGAGCGCATTTTATACGCCAGAAAAGCGAGTGGCGGACTATACGCAGGCAATGATGGATTTGGGGGCAACATTATGTACCCGTTCCAAGCCTAATTGCTCTGCTTGCCCTTTGCGCTCAGATTGCCTTGCTTTGCAGCAAGGACGAGTGCATGAGTTGCCGACGCCAAAGGTTAGTAAAAAAATACCCATCAAACAAAGTGTTTTTGTTCTGTTATTGAATCAGGACAAGGAAATTTTGTTGGAAAAAAGAGCACCCGTAGGCATTTGGGGCGGATTGTGGAGTGTGCCCGAGATCGATGATATGCAAGAGTTAGAGGGCTGGTGTCACTCTAGGTCTATCAATGTAGTTAAAAAAGAAGTCTTAGCTATCCGGCGGCATACTTTTTCGCATTATCATTTGGATTACGAGCCGGTACTGTTGTATGTGGATAACCCTATAAATAATGTGCTGGAAGCCGATAAGGCTCTCTGGTATAAACATCTACAGACGGAAAACATTGCTTTACCTGCTCCGGTAAAGCAGTTATTTGATGAAATTAATGAGGAATAAAATGGCTAGATTAGTACAGTGTGAAAAGTTAGGGACAGAGGAAGAAGGTTTAGATTCAATGCCTTTTCCTGGCCCTAAAGGGCAATATATTTACGACCATATTTCCCAAAAAGCGTGGAAAGAATGGATAGCTATGCAAACGGTATTAATTAACGAACATCGGCTAGCTAGTTTTGAAGCTAAAGCTAAGGCGTTGATTGAATCAGAAAGAGAAAAGTTCTTATTCGGTTCCGATTTTCAAATGCCTGAGGGTTATGTACCGCTAAAAAGCTAAAATAAAAAAGGGGCATTAGTTACGTAGTTCGTAACTAATGCCCCTTTTTTCTGCTTAAGTTTAAATCAAAAATCTAGGTTCTAAAACCTCCCATCAACTTAGAAATGTGTAGTTTTTAGTTAATACTCTTTTCGTATTTGTCATTCCTGCATGCTTTTAGCAGGAATCTATTGGTGATGTTTAGATTCCCGATAAAAAACTTCGGGAATGACGAGAGTTTTCGCAAACTACGATATTTCAATATAGACTGGTTTTAGCGTTTCATTGATTCAAAAAATTCAACATTGGTTTTGAAGTCTTTAAGTTTACCTAGGATAAACTCAGAAGCAGCCATTTCATCCATAGGCTGCAGAATTTTACGTAAAATCCAAGTTTTTTGTAGTTCGTCAGGACTAACTAAATAATCCTCTCTACGCGTACCAGAGCGATTAATATGAATCGCTGGATAAATGCGTTTTTCAGCGATTTTACGTTCAAGGTGTAACTCCATGTTACCGGTACCTTTGAATTCTTCGTAAATCACTTCATCCATACGCGAGCCAGTATCAACTAGCGCAGTTGCAATAATAGTTAAACTACCACCCTCTTCGATATTTCTTGCGGCACCGAAGAAGCGTTTAGGTTTTTCAAGTGCATTGGCATCAACACCACCGGAAAGCAGCTTGCCCGAAGAAGGTGCGACTATATTATAAGCGCGAGCTAGACGGGTTAATGAGTCTAACAAAATAACTACGTCGTGTTTGTGTTCAACTAAACGACGAGCTTTTTCGATAACCATTTCTGCGACTTGAACGTGGCGTGCAGCAGGTTCATCAAAAGTACTAGAAATAACTTCGCCGCGAATACAGCGTTCCATTTCCGTTACTTCTTCAGGGCGTTCGTCTATAAGCAGTACGATTAGGTAGCACTCAGGGTTATTTTCTGCAATAGACTGAGCTAGGCTTTGCAGTATCATGGTTTTACCAGCCTTTGGTGGAGATACGATAAGTCCACGCTGACCTTTACCTATAGGTGCAATTAAATCAATCACTCGGCCAGTTAAATCTTCGCTAGAGCCATCACCGCGCTCCATAATGAAGCGTTTATTAGGAAATAAAGGAGTTAGGTTGGTAAATAGAATTTTATGTTTTGCATTTTCGGGGGGCTCAAAATTGATTTTTTCAACTTTAAGCATGGCGAAATAACGTTCGTTATCTTTAGGTGGCCTGATTTTTCCGCTGATGGTGTCGCCAGTGCGCAGACTGAAGCGTCTAATTTGGCTAGGAGAAACATAGATATCATCGGGGCCAGCTAAATATGAGCTGCCGGGTGTTCTTAAGAAGCCGAAACCATCTTGTAATATTTCTAAAACCCCGTCACCGTAAATATCTTCGCCGCTTTTTGCTTGTTTTTTTAGAATAGAGAAAATAACTTCTTGCTTTCTCGTTCGAGAAACGTTCTCAATGCCTAGGCTTTCTGCAAGCGCGATAATATCTGTAATAGGTTTTAGTTTTAATTCAGTAAGGTTCATACAAAGAGGTGTTTAAAAATAGAAGGCGCTGTTTGTGTAGAATAACAAAGTCAGCTTAAGGTAAAGATGTGGGTGGTTTGATATTTTGACAGTGCAAGTGAGGTCAGCACTAGAAACAAAGTATACATATAAATCTAGGAAGTAACAAATTATTATTGATTACTTCCTAGATTAAGAACAATTAAATATTGTCGTCGATAAACTGAGTAAGTTGAGATTTTGTTAATGCACCCACTTTAGTTGCCTCAATATCGCCATCTTTAAATAGCATTAGCGTTGGAATGCCTCGTACACCGTAATGTGCTGGTGTCGCAGAATTATCATCAATGTTTAGTTTTGCAACAGTAATTTTGCCTTTATACTCATTGGCAATTTCATCTAAAACTGGGGCAATCATTTTGCAAGGACCACACCACTCTGCCCAGTAGTCAACGAGCACTGGTGTGCCAGCTTTTAAAACAAGTTCGTCAAAATTACTATCAGTTACATGAAGGACCAAGTCACTCACGCCATTCTCCAAATTATTTCACAAAGTGCTAATATCCCTGTATCGAAAAAATTTGTCAATATTTTTTGCCTATTTTACTCGATAAGTTCGAAGTTTAGTGCCATAAGTAAAATCTTTGTGGCGCTAATCTTGCAGTGCAAATGCAATGTTATTGATGTATTCTATATGGATGAAAAAAACACATTTAACAGATACACGGTTTATTAACTTAGAGCTTTCAAACTCTATCTTACGTGGCTTGAACGACGCGGGATATGATCAATGCACTCCGATTCAAGATCGGTCGTTGCCCATTGCTCTAAGGGGTCGAGATGTTGCTGGGCAAGCGCAAACGGGTACAGGTAAAACAGCGAGTTTTTTATTGGCAACCTTTCAGCGTCTGTTAAATGATAAAAGTGAAGAAAAAAAGTACCCAAGAGCGATTATCTTAGCGCCAACGCGTGAGTTAGCGATACAAATTCATAAAGATGCCTTGTTACTAGGTAAATATCTTAATTTTAATATGGCTCTGATTTACGGCGGCACTGATTACCAAAAACAACAAAAAGTTGTGCAAGGTAATGTGGACATTATGATCGCTACTCCAGGACGGCTTATTGATTTTTATCGGAAAAAAGATTTTTCTTTGGATAATATTCAAGTTATGGTTTTAGATGAAGCCGATAGAATGTTTGATCTTGGCTTTATTAAAGATATACGCTATTTGTTAAATCGCATGCCCAGCCCTGACAAACGGTTAAATTTACTCTTTTCCGCGACTTTATCGTTTAAAGTATCGGAATTAGCGTATGAGCATATGAATCAGCCCGTCATGGTTAAAATTGAAAGCGAAACAATGACTGCTGACTCAGTGAATGAAGTTGCATTTTGCCCCGCGAATGAGCAGAAAATTCCTTTATTACTGGGCTTAATTCAAACGCATAATCCAGTGCGCAGTATTATTTTTGTTAATACTAAGCGCAGCGCTGAAAAGCTAGAAGATTACTTGACCGCTAATGGACATAAAGTTGCGTTACTTAGCGGTGACGTACCTCAGGATAAACGTCAGCGATTATTGGCTGACTTTCAAGAAAGTAAAGTCACGATTATGATTGCCACCGACGTTGCTGCTCGTGGCTTACATATTCCTGATGTATCGCATGTATTTAATTTTGACCTACCTCAAGATGCGGAAGATTATGTGCACAGAATTGGCAGAACTGCACGTTTTGGTGCAAGTGGTGAAGCGGTCAGTTTTATTTGCGAAGAATATGCCTATTCAATGCCTGATATTGAAGAATACATAGGTCATAAAGTTCCTGTACAGCGAATTACTGAAGATTTACTGCCAGAAATTATAAAGCCAGCTGCTCGCCCTAGACCGCCGAGAAAATCAGCCACGAATAGAACGACAAGGGATACTAGAGCAAGAAAACCTCGACCTAAAGCAGTTCAAAAGAGCATTAAGCCAGATGAAAGTTAAATAGTTAGGAAGACACATTAAATAAACCCCGAAATTTTATAGCTT
>CBDVDU010000020.1:0-18385 GCA_965372825.1 uncultured Gammaproteobacteria bacterium
CAGCCCGCCTTTAGAGTAGGCGCGTGGCATTAGCGGGCTAAAGCCACGCCCTACAGTTTTTAATATGTTCCGTTTTAGTGGATATCCTGATTTTCATTGTAGCTCGCATGAAGTCTACGGAATACGAGGAATAGCTGTTCCAAATCCCCCGTATTCCGCAAGCTCCATAACGGGCTACAAGATATTTTGCTTGTCGGCTGAAAGTTATGTAATCATAAAAGCTTTAACAGTAGGTGGCTTAAAATCAACAAAGAAGATCCTTTTTCTTCTCTGTGTTCTCTGTGGTTAAAAGCTTGTATGTTGGTCGTTAGTTTATTGAATAAGCAATGTTTTGGATGCTTCCCCAGCTTGTTCTTGGACTAATTTTGGTACTAAATAACCCGGCAAACTATCTTGTAATTGCTGGTGTATTTTAAGTGCCATTTCTTGTTTTACCTCAAAGTGCGCCGTTCCGGCTGCTTTATCTAACAAATGTAAATAATAGGGTAATATTCCGCAGTTAAATAAGCGCTCGCTTAAGTTCTGTAATATTGTTGCATTATCATTAATATCTTTTAATAAAACCGATTGATTGAGTAAGGTAATATTTTGTTTCTTTAATGCGAAACATGCTGTTGCAACTTGTTCGCTTAACTCGTTAGCATGGTTGCAATGTGTTACTAGGATGATAGGAAGCGGAGCATTATTTAAGATACCAATTAAATTATCAGTAATGCGGACAGGGAGGACGATAGGAAGTCGCGTATGAATACGGATGCGTTTAATATGTGCGATTGCTGCGCATTGATCAATTAAATACTTCAATCGCTGGTCGCTTAATAATAGAGGATCACCGCCACTTAAAATAACTTCATGAATATCCTCATGGTTTTGTAAGTATTTTAGTGCTCTCGCTTCTTTTTGTTTGTTTAGTTGCACCTCGCTATAGGGGAAGTTACGTCGAAAACAAAACCGGCAGTTAACTGCACAGCCCCCTGTGGTAATAAATAAAACACGCCCTTGATACTTATGGATTATGCAGTCTTCGGTCAATGCAGATAAATCCCCTACGGGATCATTTGTATAGTCAGCTTGTTGAATGAGTTCATTGGCATGAGGTAAGACTTGTTTGAGTAAGGGGTCATTTAAGTTGCCTTTTTCCATACAAGCGGCATAACTTAAAGGGACGCGCATAGCAAAATCTTGTTCGGCAAGAATGGGTACTGAGTGAGTATTGATATTCAGATAGTGCAGCAAGTCACTTGGTTTTGTGAAGGCGGATGCTAATTCAGTTTGCCAAGTTGGAGTGAGTGGAGTCATAGAGTAAATGAAAGGATATTTTTTAATATGTTGCTTTGCATATTTATTAACAAAGCCTGACTATATTCTGCAGAAATGATTGGATGCAAGGTATAATAGCAAAATTTCTAGTCATATAATCAACTGAGGACAAAATGGCGAATTACAGTACAAGTGAGTTTAAAGCAGGGATGAAGATAATGCTGGATTCCGATCCTTGCGCCATTATAGAAAATGAATTTGTTAAGCCAGGTAAAGGCCAAGCTTTTAACCGCGTTAAAATTAGAAATTTAAAAAATGGACGTGTTATTGAGCGTACTTTTAAGTCGGGTGAATCTGTAGAAGCGGCTGATGTTGTGGATATAGATATGCAGTATTTATATCATGATGGTGAGTTTTTTCACTTTATGCAGCTAGAATCGTTTGATCAATTTCAAGCAGATGAAAATGCGGTAGGGGATGCTAAATTATGGTTAAAAGATCAAGCGATGTGTATTGTTACTTTGTGGAATAGTGCGCCAATTATCATAACACCACCTAATTTTGTTGAATTAGAAGTGTCTGATACAGACCCCGGTTTAAAAGGGGATACTTCGGGAGGTGGCGGTAAACCAGCGACTTTGGAGACAGGCGCTGTTGTCCGTGTGCCTTTATTTATACAAATTGGTGAGCTACTTAAGATCGATACGCGTACTGGCGAATATGTTTCGCGTGCTAAAGCGTAGTGAGTTTAAGCTGGCAACCTAGCTGTTCACTGGAACTTCTCCAGTTGAGAGCTAAATTATTACATGAAATTAGAGCTTATTTTTATGCTAATAAGGTGTTGGAAGTTGAAACGCCACTACTTTGCCAGTCAGTAGGAACTGATCCCTATTTAGAATACTTCACTAGTCGCTATTCAATACCCAGTCAGGACTATTTTTTGCAAAGTTCTCCAGAGTTTGCCATGAAGCGTTTGTTGGCGGCTAGTACCGGCTCTATTTATCAAATTACCAAAGCTTTTAGAAATGGTGAGTCAGGGCGTTATCATAACCCTGAATTTACCATGCTGGAGTGGTATCGAGTTGGTTTTGATTTACAGCAGTTAATGGATGATGTAGAGCATTTATTAAGTTCCTTGTTAGCGGCTGAGTGTTTTTCAGGTAAAGCAGAGCGTATTGCTTATGTTGATATTTTTAAAAAACATACCGGGCTAAACGCTTTGAAGTTTGATGCTGCGGAGTACCAAGCATGCGCTGAAAGGTTGGGTTTTCCCGAGGCAGCTCAGCTCTGTGTTTTAGATCATGCATTGTGGTTAGATTTTTTATTTAGTCATGTAGTGCAGCAACACCTAGGGCTGGCGCGCTTGTGTATGGTGTTTGATTATCCTGCCAGTCTGCCTTCTTTAGCTCGATTGAAACCAGATGATGCTCGAGTGGTAGAGCGTGTTGAATTATTTATTCAAGGGATTGAGATTGGAAATGGCTTTTTTGAATTAACTGATGTTGAGGAGCAAATTAGACGTTTTGATCAAGATATTATGGATAGAAAAAATAATGGGGCAGCAAAAATTGACAAGGATGAGCGATTTTTAGCAGCACTACACAGTGGTTTGCCTGACTGTTCCGGTATTGCCATTGGTATTGATCGTTTATTGATGATAATAAGTCAAAAAAGCGCAATAGATGAGGTCTTGGCATTTCCGATTGAGAATGCTTGATAGGCCTAGTTTTTGTATTGATTACTGATTTTTTTGCTATTAACTTATACATGAAATTTAAATTTTTATTCTCACTGTTGTTTGTTTTACTATCAATTTCCTCCGTGGTACACAGTGATGAAGCTGGCTTTGTAGTCAAAGATATACAAGTAAGTGGCTTGCAGCGTATCTCTGTCGGAACTGTGTTTAATTACTTACCGGTTAACGTAGGTGAAACACTGTTAAATAAGAATATTGCACCTGCAATCAGGGCTTTATTTAAAACCGGTTTTTTTAAAGATATTGCCATGCAACGCGAAGGCAATGTTTTATTGGTGATTGTAAAAGAGCGCCCCTCAATTTCTGAAATAGACATTGAAGGTAATGATGATTTAAGTACAGAGGATTTGTTGACGGCACTAAAAACCATTGGTTTGTCAAAAGGTAAAGTATTTAACCGACAAATCCTAGATAAAGTGGAGCAAGAGTTAATGCGCCAATACTTCAGTCATGGAAAATACAGTGTAAAAATCGATACAGAAGTTCTTGGATTAGAAAGAAATAGAGTTCATATTAGTATTGATATTTCTGAGGGTGCTGTTTCAAAAATAAAATCAGTCAATATTGTTGGTAACAAGGTTTTTGCTGAAGATGAATTATTAAAACTATTTGAACTGCAGACTTCTGGCTGGTTGTCTTTTTATACTAAAGATGATCAATATTCTAAGCAAAAGCTCGGTGCGGATTTAGAGCGTTTACGTTCTTATTACCTTGATAGGGGGTATATTAATTTTGCGATTAAGTCGACGCAAGTTTCAATGACCCCAGATAAGAAAGATATTTATCTTACGGTCAATTTAACTGAAGGTAATTTATTTACTTTAGATAAGGTTAAATTAAGTGGTAATTTAGTTGTAGACCCTGAAGAATTAATTGCTTTACTACAAGTAGGTCCAGGCGAAATTTTTTCGCGTAAAGCAGCAACACTGACATCTAAAGCTATCTCTGATCGCTTGGGCGAAGAAGGTTATGCCTTTGCAAATGTTAATATGGTGCCGGATATACATAACGACACGAAATTAGTCGATATGACATTTTTTGTTGACCCAGTCAATCGTGTTTATGTGCGTCGTATTGGATTACAAGGTAATACCAAGACACGGGATCAAGTTTTACGTAGAGAAATGCGCCAAATGGAAGGGGCATGGGCTTCGTCATATAGAATTGAGCGTTCTAAAGAGCGCTTAAATCGCTTGGGTTATTTTGACAATGTCGGTATAGAAACGCCGGTAGTGCCAGGAACACGAGATCAAATGGATTTAAATTATTCGGTGTCAGAGAAGTCGTCGGGTAATTTAATGGCGGGGATTGGTTATTCGCAAACACAAGGGGTTATTTATAATGCCAGCGTTACTCAAGACAATATATTTGGCTCGGGTAAGCGCGTAAGTGTCAATTTTAATAAAAGTGATGTATCAACCTTGTATAGTTTTGGCTTTACGAACCCTTACTTGACTCGAGATGGTGTGAGTGCTGGTTATCATGTACTGTTTAGGTCTACTGATGCGGAAGAAGCGAATATTTCCAATTATTTAACCGATGTTATTAGTGGGGGCGTCAATTTTGGTTTTCCCATTAATGAAAGTCAACGTTTTAACTTAGGTTTTGATGTGAAGCATACAACGCTTAAAGCTGGCGATACTCCACCACCGGAATTGCCTGTTTGGATTGAAGTTAATGGGGATAAATTTTTAACCCTGCCTATTTCAATTGGTTGGGTGCGAGATACCTTGGATAGGCCGACTTTCCCAACAGAGGGAAGTCAGCAGCGACTTTCCGGATTAGTGGCTCTTCCTGGAGGGGATTTAACTTATTTTAAAGTGAGTGCCAAAGATCAGCATTATTTTAGTATTGCCAAAGATTTAGTTTTTAAAATTATGGCTTCCGTGGCTTATGGTGATGGTTATGGGGATACTGAACAACTGCCTTTTTTTGAAAACTATTTTGCTGGTGGTGTAAATTCCGTGCGTGGTTTCAAAGATAATACTCTAGGACCGCGCGATCATTGTAATGGAACTTGTCCGGGTGCCTTTGAATCACGGCCATACGGTGGAAATTTTAAAGTATTAGCGAATACGGAACTTGTTTTCCCCGTTCCTTTTATGTCCGATATAGATTCTATACGTTTAAGTGTGTTTTTTGACATGGGTACTGTGCAAGGTGATTATCTAAACTTTGATGCAAATAATCCTGATTGTACTCCTGAGGATACCTCTTGTTATTCGCGAGTAAATCCGGGGCTTTCATTTGGCGACTTCAGGTATTCAACGGGTATTGCCGCACAATGGCTATCTCCTTTTGGTGCGTTACAAGTGAGTTATGGTGTTCCGCTGAACGATCAAGAGGGTGATGAGCTGCAATCATTCCAATTTAGTTTTGGTTCGCAGTTTTAAATTATATAAATTTATGCGAGTCTTAAGTGAAACACGCTCACTTTTCTGGATATGCAGTATAATGCTCAGCTAAGTTTTGTTTTTTTGAATAGATATAGGGAGAATTTTTAATGTTGAAAAAAATGTTTTTTTTAGCGGCTTTGATTATGATAAGCCAAGCAGTACAAGCGGAAATAAAGATTGGTGTGGTTAATGTGCCTTTACTGATGGCGAATGCACCACAAGCTGCAGACGCTAAAAAACGTTTGGAAAAAGAGTTTTCTCCTAAAGATAAGCAGTTAGTATCGCAAGGCAAAGCAATCAAAAAGCTAGAAGAAAAACTAGCGAGAGATGGCTTGACTATGACGGATACGGAAAAAAGAAATTTAGAACGCGATATTATTGCTAAACGCAGAGATGTTCAACGTGCGCAGCAAGAATTTAAAGAGGATTTTAGTATTCGTCGTAATGAAGAATTAGGGAAAATGCAAAATAGAATCATTGAAGCAGTTAAAGCCTTGGCAGCAGAAGGTAAATATGACTTGTTACTGACCGAAGGCGTTATTTATGCAAGCCCTCAAGTGGATGTAACGAATAAAGTACAAGAAAAACTTTCTGCAATGCCTTAATAGATTAAATTTTCTATTGCAGCGAAAATTTTTACATTAGATTTAAGGCTGGTTCTGATTGAAAGAATCAGCCTATAAAACAAAAGATAGCGCCAGTTCATTCTGGTATTGAAGCATTAATTAGATTAAAGTTAAAAGGTTGTTACATTGAAAACATTACTTGATATAAAACAAATTCAAGAGTTTTTACCACACAGATATCCATTTCTACTTATTGATAAAGTTGTGGAATGTGAGCCGGGTGTGCGCTTATTGGGCGTGAAAAATGTTACTTATAATGAGCCCATTTTTCAGGGGCATTTTCCGCACATGGCGATTTTTCCTGGCGTTTTAATTTTAGAAGCATTAGCTCAAGCGACAGGGTTATTAGCTTCTGAAACAAAACCTGATGAATTAGGTCATGGCATGACTTATTTTTTAACAGGTATTGATAAGGCTAGATTTAAAAGACCTGTGGTGCCGGGTGATCAAATGATGCTAGAAGCTGTTTTTGAAAGAAGTAGGCGTAATATTTGGTCTTTTAATTGTACTGCAACGGTCGATGGTGAATTTGTTGCAAGTGCTAATATTCGTTGTGCTGCGGTAGTCAATGAAATTGATTGATCCGACGGCTATTATCGATAGCCATGCTGAGATTGCGGATAATGTACAAATAGGTCCGTATTCCATTATTGGTCCAGAAGTCAGCATAGGTGAGGGTACTGTTATTGGCCCTCATGTTGTGATGAAAGGGCCGGTAACACTAGGCAAAGATAATCATATTTATCAGTTTTCATCGATTGGGGAAGATCCCCAAGATAAAAAATATGCTGATGAAAAAACCAGTTTAGTGATTGGCGATAGAAATGTAATCCGCGAATTTACTACAATGCATCGTGGTACTTTACAAGATCATGGTGTTACTAAGATTGGTGACGATAATCTGTTTATGGCTTACACGCATGTTGCTCATGATTGTATCGTGGGTAATAACGTTATTATGGCTAATGGAGCGTCTTTAGCGGGACATGTGCATCTTTGTAATAATGCTATTTTAGGTGGCTTTACTTTAGTGCATCAATTTACCCAAATTGGTACGTTTAGTTTTGCCGCTATGGGTAGCGCAATTACTCAAGATATTCCGCCCTATGTTATGGTCGGTGGTCGGCCTACACGCCCTCATGGTATTAACTCTGTAGGTATGGAGCGTGCAGGAAGCAGTGCTGAAGCGGTGCGTTTAATTCGGAAAGCGTATAAGATTTTATATAAAAACAATCTGCGATTGGATGATGCCATAGAAGAAATGGAAGATTTAGCCGCAGAATGTGATGAAATCTCTAATATGGTGAGTTTCTTACGCAATGTATCGCGTGGCATTTTAAGGTAATTCGATTGTCTCTTGCTCAAATAATTACTGCTGGAGTTGACGAGGTTGGGCGCGGCTGTATCGTTGGGCCTGTCGTGGCTGCTGCGGTTATATTGGATCCTCATCGACCTATTCAGGGCTTAACGGACTCCAAAAAACTCTCAGCTAAAAAACGTGAAACACTTGCAGAGCAGATCAAAGAGTATGCTTTAGCATGGACGGTTACGCGAGCAGAGCCTAGCGAAATCGATAGCATTAATATTTTGCAAGCCTCATTATTAGCGATGAAACGCGCAGTAGAGTCATTATCAGTTCAGCCTACTTGGGTTCAGGTTGATGGCAATCAATATCCCGATATAGATTATCCGGGCGAAACTATCATTCAAGGTGATTTGTTAGTTGCGGAAATCTCAGCCGCTTCTATCTTAGCTAAGGTCTATCGAGATAGTGAAATGACCACTTTAGATAGGCTGTATCCTGGCTATGAATTTGCTAAGCATAAAGGTTACCCAACAAAATTACATAAAGAAAATCTGCTCAGTTTAGGGCTTACTGAACAGCATCGACGTTCATTCTCACCTGTTAAACAGATGCTATAGCATAAACGAGTACCCGCTACAGCCTCGATTTACCAATGTCTATTGTATGCAACTGTGCATTGGCATCATTCCTTACTTAACTCTCCTATCTTATGCAACCTAAGTTTATTCATTTACGCCTGCACTCTGAATATTCCTTAGTGGATGGTATTGTCAAAGTAAAGCCGCTAATTAGTGAGCTTGCAAATTTAGGCATGCCCGCGGTCGCTATTACCGATCAATCCAATCTTTTTTCTCTAGTCAAATTTTATCGGGCTGCTTTAGGTAAAGGAATTAAACCGGTTGCGGGCGCCGATGTGCATATTTTTAACCCAGATGACCCTGCTCAGCCTTTTCGGCTTACCCTGTTGGTTAAAAATAATGTCGGTTACGTTACTTTAACTGAATTAATTTCTATTGCTTATCAAGAAGGCCAGCATCAAGGTGTGCCTATGCTCAGGAGGGAGTGGATTGAGCAAAATCACGCAGGCTTAATTGTTTTATCTGGCGCGATGGAAGGTGATATAGGTACAGCCTTATTAGCTGATGACCAAGCACTAGCAAAACAAGCAGCGCAGTACTGGCAGTCTCTATTTCCACAAAGTTTTTATCTGGAATTACAGCGTGTCGGTAAACAAAATGAAGAGGCTTATATAGCCAGAGCCGTTGCCTTAGCGACTGAGTTAGATTTACCCGTTGTTGCTACTAATGATGTTCGCTTTCTAAAATCTTCCAATTTTGATGCACATGAAGTTCGTGTGTGTATTAACCAAGGCCGTGTTATTGATGATTCGCGCCGTCCTAAAGATTATACCAATCAGCAGTATTTGCGTAGCACCGATGAAATGCTGGCATTGTTTGTCGATATTCCAGAAGCGACGGCAAACACGGTTGAAATTGCTAAGCGCTGCAATCTTAAACTAACCTTAGGGAAAAACTTCTTACCTGACTTTCCTGTGCCAGAAGGTATGTCTTTAGATGAGTTTTTTATTGAAGAATCAAAAAAAGGCTTAGATGCGCGATTAGAAAAATACCCAGCAATAGGTGCAGGCACACCTGAAGAAAACCGTAAAGCCTATGATGACCGCTTAAAAATGGAATTGGACACCATTGTACAAATGGGTTTTCCGGGTTATTTCATGATTGTTGCCGACTTTATTCAGTGGGCTAAGGATAATCTAATTCCTGTTGGCCCAGGGCGTGGCTCGGGTGCGGGGTCTTTAGTGGCTTATGTACTGAATATTACTGATTTAGATCCGATAGAATTTGATTTATTATTTGAGCGATTTTTAAATCCCGAGCGGGTTTCTATGCCAGATTTCGATGTCGATTTCTGTATGGATCGACGTGATGAAGTGATTGATTATGTGGCGCGTCATTACGGTCGCGACAAAGTATCGCAAATTATCACCTATGGTTCGATGGCTGCAAAAGCGGTTATCCGTGATGTAGGTCGAGTTCTAAGTCATCCTTATGGTTTTGTCGATCGCTTATCAAAGTTAGTGCCGTTTGAAATTGGTATCACGCTGACTAAGGCTTTAGATCAAGTGCCTGAGTTTAAGGAGCTGTATGAGACGGATGACGATGTAAAAGCCTTGATGGATATGGCTTTGTCTTTAGAGGGTACGGTTAGAAATGCCGGTAAACATGCCGGTGGTGTGGTTATCGCACCCACTAAATTAACTGACTTTTCGCCTTTATATTGTGAGCAAGGTGGCGGTAATTTAGTCACTCAGTTTGATAAAGATGATGTCGAAGCGGTGGGCTTAGTCAAGTTTGACTTTTTAGGCTTACGGACTTTAACCATTATTGATTGGGCATTACAGACGATCAATAAGAAACAAGCGGAACTAAACAAGCCCTTAGTTGATATTACGCAAATCCCTCGTGATGATGCGGCTTCGTATGAATTGTTAAAAAACGCAGAGACGACCGCGGTATTTCAGCTGGAATCGCGCGGTATGAAAGAGTTGATTAAAAAGCTAAAACCAGATTGCTTTGATGACATTATTGCTTTAGTGGCTTTATTTAGACCAGGGCCGCTAGAGTCGGGCATGGTTGATGACTATATTAATGTTAAGCATGGTGCGAAAGCCGAATATGCGCATCCTATTCTCATTCCGGTATTAGAACCGACTAATGGCGTTATTTTGTATCAAGAACAAGTAATGCAAATTGCGCGGGAAATGGGCGGTTATAGTTTAGGTGGCGCGGATTTATTACGTCGTGCTATGGGTAAGAAAAAAGTGGAAGAAATGGCTCAGCAACGAGCTATTTTTACCAAAGGCGCTGTAGCGGGTGGTATTGATGAAAGCATTGCTACTTATGTTTTCGACCTTATGGAAAAATTTGCTGGGTATGGTTTTAACAAATCCCATTCAGCCGCTTATGCTTTGGTGGCTTACCAAACAGCTTGGTTAAAAGCGCATTATCCCGCTCCTTTTATGGCTGCAGTGTTGTCTGCTGATATGGATAATACCGATAAAGTGGTGATCTTGATTGCTGAATGTCAGGATATGAAACTTGAGGTTTGTTCACCTAATATTAATGTCTCTAATTTGCATTTTACTGTGAATGAACAAGGAGAAATTGTTTACGGAATTGGTGCAATTAAAGGTGTCGGTGAGGCTGCAATTGAGGACTTATTGCAGGAGCGTAAAGACAATGGACCTTTTAAAGGTTTATATGATTTATGTAAACGCGTGGATTTGCGCAAGGTTAATAAACGCGTATTTGAGGCTTTAATTCGTGGCGGAGCATTTGATGTTTTTAATGATAATCGAGCCAGTCATATGGCTGAATTACCAACCGCGATAAAAGTAGCAGAACGTCATGTGAAAATGGCTGAAGTCGGACAAAATGATTTATTTGGTTTAGCCGTTAATGCAGAAACGAGTGAAGATGAAGTAAAAGATTACTCGGGTAATGTTCCACCGTGGTCAGAAAAAGAGCGCTTAGCTTTTGAAAAATTAGCCTTAGGCCTGTTTTTAACCGGCCATCCGATAGATGAATGTAGTGCTGAATTACAAAACATCACGCATGGGAATATTGCGCATATTTTAGCGAGCGTTGAAGGTTCGCGGGGCAAATCAGATACACGTTTAGCAGGCTTATTAATTGGTATGCGTACACGCTTAGATCGCAAAGGCCGCATGATGGGCTTTGCCACTTTAGATGATAAAAGTGCGCGTGTTGATGTCGCCATATATAGCGAAACTTTTGAAACCTATAGGGACTTATTAAAAGGTGATGAGGTTTTAATCGTAGAAGGCTCGGCACGCATGGATGGTTATTCAGGTATGCTGAGTATTACCGCTGACAAGCTATTAAGTATGGAACAAGCACGAGAGAATTTTGCACGTTGCTTAATGTTGGATTGGGACAGTGTGCATTCAGTAGAGCAGGGGCATGATTTTGTGCATAAATTACAGGAAATAATGCAGCCTTTTAGTGGCGGGCAATGCATGGTCGTGGCTAATTACCTAGCGTCAAGCGCGAAAGCCAGTGTGCAGTTAGGTGATGCATGGCGAGTCCATCCAACTGATGAGCTTATTACCCGACTACAGAAATTAATTGGTAGAGATGATGCGGTCAACATTAAATATCGATAATGTTCAGCATTTAGAAGCATGTCCCGACTGTGATTTGCTGATGACTGCCGTACTGGTGAAAGAAGGCTATGTTAGTCAATGTCCACGATGTGGATATACTCTAGAGCATCCAACGCGGCTGTCTATTAGAAATAATTTTTTGTGTGTTTTCGCTGGGTTGATTTTTTATTTTCCAGCGATGTTATTACCTATTTTACAATTCACGATGGTCGGCAATACTGAAGCATTGTCGATTTTAGTTTGCGTACAAACGCTGTTTAGTACCGGAAACTGGGGCGTTGGTTTAGTTATATTTTTTTCTTTAATGCTCGTGCCTTTAGTGCAAATGATATTGATTATATTTGTTACCACGCGCTTTTATTATCAAGTTAAAAGTCATTATTTAGCGTTCTGTTTTAAATGGTATGGTTATCTAAATGCTTGGGGAATGTTAGATATTTTTATGCTGAGTATTATTGTTGCCTCGATTAAATTACACGATGATGCAGAGTTAGAGCCAGGTTTAGGCTTATATGCTTTTATAGCCTTGTTATTAATCAAGGCACTGCAAACCCAATTTTTAAATAAAAAATTGGTATGGACCTTAATCGAGAAACACGGTGAATAAATCTTATTCAGCCTTAAAACAAGGTTTTTTATGTTGTCGACAGTGTCATAAAGTGATACTTGAAAAACAACAGCAAGTAATTCAGTGCCCGCGTTGTCAGAGCAAAGTTTACCCAAGAATTCCAAATAGCCTAAGCCAAAGTTGGGCGCTTTTGATTAGCGGTTTTATTCTTTATATTCCGGCTAATGTCTTGCCTATTATGACTTTAACTAAGGGGGGTGTAATCCGTACAGATACTATTATGTCTGGCATTATTAATTTAGCGAATATTGGCATGGCTCCTATTGCTGTGATTGTGTTTATTGCCAGTATTTTAGTGCCGGCATTAAAAATGGTCGCTTTAGCTATGATTTTGCTGGCAACGCAATTTAAATGGCCAATGAGTACTTATATGAGAACGCAAATGTACCGCATGATCGAATTTGTTGGTCGCTGGTCTATGTTGGATGTTTTTGTGATTAGTATTTTATTAGGCATTGTTAAATTTAATAAAATAGCCTCGGTGGATATAGAGCCAGCGGGGTTATTATTTGCAATAGTGATTACCTTAACCATGCTAGCCGCCATGCGTTTTGATTCAAGATTAATTTGGGATGATATAAATGAACTTAGCTAAGCCCGTTATTACAAAAAAACATTGGTTATCGGGTATTTGGTTATTGCCTTTATTGGCTGCTTTAATGGGTGGTTGGACGATTTATCAAAGCATGAATGAAAAAGGTATTGAAATTTCAATCGTGTTTGATAATGCTGAAGGTATTCGTGAAGGAAAAACGCCGATTATGTATAAAGGCGTACGTATAGGCGTGGTTAAAAAAGTTAATATTAGTGCGAACTTGCAGCAAGTTAAAGTGTTGGCTGAAATTCAACGTGCGGCAAGTGAAAGTCTTAGAAAAACGACTGGCTTTTGGTTGGTTAAGCCCAAGGTTTCGCTGACTGAAATTACCGGTTTAGATACTATCGTTTCAGGGAATTATATACGTATGCACCCTGGGGAAGGCGAGCTGCAAAGAGAATTTATTGCTTTAGATAAACCCCCCATTATAGAAGAGCATAAGTTAGGTTTGAATATTGATATTCTTGCCGATAGTTTAGGATCAATTACACGTGGCTCAAAAATCTATTTTCGACAAATTCCTGTGGGTGAGGTTTTGGATTATGAATTGGCTGACCAGCAAAATGGTGTGATTATTAAAACCCATATTGAAGAGCGTTACGCTTATTTGGTAAAAAAATCATCACGCTTTTGGAATGCGAGTGGTTTATCGATAAAAGCAGGGCTAAGTGGTTTTTCCATGCAGACGGAGTCATTAGCCGCATTGATTTCTGGGGGCATTGCTTTTTATACACCGGATACTGAAAGTGTTGATACCGCAGATAATGGCACGCAATTTAAATTACATAGTGATTTTGATAGTGCCAAGGTCGGTATTTTAGTCAAAATTAGTTTTGAATCAGCGATTGGTTTGCAAGAGGGCGTGACGGAGGTTCAGTATGATGCTTTTAAAATCGGTATTGTTAAGAAATTAAGTTATAAAAAGACCGGTAAAAGTGTCATCGCCGAAGTAATGTTTGACCCACGTGCCGAAGAGTTATTAAAAGCAGGAACAAAATTCTGGTTAGATAAACCGAAACTCTCCCTCACTGATTTCTCAGGTTTAAAGTCCTTATTACAAGGAAATCATATTAAAATGCAAGTGGGCGAAGGGGCAAGTGTCAGAGAGTTTATTGCGCTTAATAAACGGCCTCTAATGTCTATTGGTGATAAAGGTATTCATCTGATTTTAAAATCAGATTCTTTAGGCTCTATCGAATATGGCAGCCCTATCCTTTATAAAAAAATACAAGTGGGGCAAGTGCATGATTTTAAGCTTGATAAAAAAGGCGAGTATGTCTTAATTGATATATATATTACAGAACGCTATGCGCATTTAGTTGCGCCTAGTTCGCGCTTTTGGAATGCCAGTGGCGTACAAGTGAGCATCGGTACGACTGGCATGGATATTCAAACGGGTACTATAGGAACGGTGTTGAATGGTGGAATTGAATTTATAACGCCTGAATTAAGTACTAAAAAAATTAAAAATCATGCACTTTATGGTTTATATTCTAGTTATGCAGCCGCGACAGGAGCGGGATTAACGCCTTATAAGCGGGCAAAAGATGAGACTGTTATTCAGGTTCGCACAGAGAATTTAGGCTCCTTAACTATTGGATCTCAAGTTTATTTTAAGAAAATACCCGTAGGTAAAGTGGTTTACTACCAATTGAGTGAAGATAATGACAGCATTATTATTAGTGTTGTGATACGTAATAAATATAGCCATTTACTTAACGACTCTAGTCACTTTTGGCGTAATAGTGGCTTGAAAGTTAAAGCGGGGTTATCAGGTATCGATGTGGATATGGCATCAGTGAGTGCTTTGTTGAATGGTGGTATTAGTTTTGCTAATCCTGCACAGAAAAGTACAGTCACTACAAAAGTAAAAGATAATAAAATTTATCACCTTTATCCCGATGAACAAATCGCCTTGCAATTAGCAGAGGAAATTAAAATAAAATTTTCATTGGCAAATGGTATTAGCGCAGGCACGGCCATTAAGTACTTAGGTATTCCCGTTGGAGAAATAAGCACGGTTGAATTAGCAGAAGATAATCAGTCGATTATTGCCAGTGCAAAATTATTCGGTTCAGCGATTGATTTCGCCCGAGCTGGGACGAAATTTTGGTTGGTATCGGCGCAACTTGGCTTATTTAAAAATAAAAACCTAGATACTTTAATTAAAGGAAGCTATTTGGATATAGAGCCAGGAAATGGAGCAAAGCAAACAGAATTTGTAGCAAAACTTAATCAAGCGGAAATAAAGCAAGGCTTACATCTTGTTTTGCAAGCGCCACGCTTAGGCTCCATTAAAATGGGCAATAGTGTTTCTTATCGACAAATTAATGTTGGTGAAGTGAGAAGTTTTCAATTATCGAATAATGCGACACAGGTTTTAATTGATATTTATATTGCGCCTCAGTATGCAAGCTTGATAAAACAAAATACTAAGTTTTGGAATGCCAGTGGTGTAAAAATGGATTTTGGTTGGATATCGGGTGCAGAAGTACGTACTGAGTCAGTGGAAAGTATTGTTACGGGGGGTATCGCTTTTGCTACGCCAGAGTTAGATGAAGATGCTAGTAATGATATTGAAGCTGGGCATATGTTTGATTTGTATGATGATTATGAACAAGAATGGCTAGAGTGGCAACCAGAAATAGCCTTAGCTGAATAAGCCTGAAACCACTTAATGAAAGAGAAAGTAACTATGATAAAAAATCCATTTTCTGCAAAGAGAGGCCCAGTTTTAAGTTATAAAGAAAACTTGCGTTATGATTTACCGGCTAGTCTGGTTGTTTTTCTCTTAGCCCTACCTTTATGTCTAGGTGTTGCTTTGGCTTCGGGAGCTCCTTTGTATGCAGGATTAATTGCTGGAATCGTTGGTGGTCTTATCGTCACGAGTTTAAGTGGTTCAGCGCTAGGTGTTACTGGCCCTTCTGCGGGGCTTGCTGTAATTGTCTTTGGTGCTATTTCAGAGTTAGGTTTTGAGCCTTTTCTACTGGCAGTTATTTTGGCGGGGATTATTCAATTTATAATGGGTAATCTTAGGGTCGGTATTGTTGGTTATTACTTTCCTTCCGCAGTGATTACCGGCATGCTATCAGGCATCGGTATTATTGTTTTTCTAAAGCAAATTCCGCACGCCATAGGCTATGACAGAGATTACGAGGGAAATCTCTCTTTTTCTCAGAGTGATCAATATACGACGCTTACTGAATTACAGCATATGCTTAATTATATAGCACCTGGCGCGCTTGTTATTAGTTTAGTTGGTTTGGCAATTTTGTTGTTATGGGAAACTCAATGGATTAAACAATACCGATTTAGTGAGAGTTTGCATGGAGCAATTGTCGCAGTTATCGTCGGTGTGCTGCTAAATCAAGTATTTATCACTTTCTATCCTCAATGGGCTTTAGCAGATAGACACTTGCTAGAATTGCCTATTTTAGAAACGTTTGCCGATTTCGGACAGGTTTTTACGAGCCCAGACTTTTCGCAGATTAATAATCCAACTATTTATCAAGTTGCCTTTATGATTGCTATCGTTGCCAGTTTGGAGACTTTATTATGTGTTGAAGCAATGGATAAGCTTGATCCATATAAGCGAGTGACGTCAAATAATCGTGAATTAAGAGCGCAAGGGATTGGTAATATTTGTTCCGGCTTACTCGGTGGACTACCTATGACGCAATTAATTGTGCGTAGTTCGGCCAATGTGCAATCGGGTAGTCGCACTAAAACATCGGCTTTTATGCAGAGTATTTTCTTATTAATTGCGGTGTTATTACTGCCTAATTTAATTAATAAGGTTCCATTAGCCAGTTTAGCTGCAGTTTTTCTGGTGGTCGCTTATAAGTTGGCTAACCCTAAATGGTTTAAAATCATGTATCAGGTCGGTTTTTATCATTTCATTCCGTTTATTGCGACGATTATTGGTCTATTATTTTCTGATATGTTGACAGGTTTTAGTATCGGTATGGGGTGTGCTTTATTTTTTATTTTGCTGGAAAATAAAAAAGTCGGTTTTCACCTGCATGAACAACAAGGACACAATAAAACGATTATTACCTTATCGGAAAATGTTTCATTTTTAAATAAGTCCAATATCTTGCATTTGCTTAGCGAGTTACCGCAAAATGCCAATATCGTCATTGATGCAACTTATGCAAAATACATAGACTACGATGTTTACGAAGTGATTCAAAACTTTAAAGTTGATGCTAAGCGTAAGGGGATTAATCTTGTGGTTCAGAACCTACGTGGCTTTGGCTTTTTAAAGCCAGTAGAACATGTTTTGCCGGTTAGTCAAGAATCGCAGCAGTCATTAACTCCGGCAGCCGTGTTGGCAATACTACAAGAGGGAAACAACCGTTTTGTCAATAGTATTAAGGACAAGCGTAATTTACTATCGCAGGTTAACGAGACTGTGGAAGGGCAATTTCCTATCGCTATTATCTTAAGCTGTATTGACTCACGCACTTCTGCAGAATTGGTTTTTGATCAAGGTTTGGGAGATATTTTCAGTGTCAGAGTCGCAGGGAATGTGGTCAATGAAGATATTTTAGGCAGTATGGAATATGCTTGTAAAGTAGCGGGATCTAAGTTAGTCGTGGTTTTGGGGCATACGCATTGTGGCGCTATTAAAGGGGCTTGTGCAGGTGTGGAATTAGGTAATTTAACCGGATTGCTAGATAAAATTCAGCCCGCTGTCGAATCAGTGAAAGCGGGTGATTTTGCCCAAAATAGTCTATTAGATAGTTGCTTAGAAGATAAAGTTGCTGACCGTAATGTAGAAATTATGGTCGAACAAGTTAAGCAAAGAAGTCCTTTATTACAGGCTATGCAAGTTGCCGGTGAAATCGATATTGTGAGTGCTATGTATAATATCGAAACAGGGAAGGTTGAGTTTTGATGGTTTGTAATTTTTGGCTTTCATTTTAAGACGGGAGTGCTAATAACAATGGCGGAACGGCTTCCCCAGAAATCAGTGATCAGTATAAACAAATTTATTAAATAATCCTGTGATTTAGAGCTATATTTAATATACAAGGGAGGACTTCAGTCCGCCATTGCTAAAAAATCGGGCTGAAGTCCTCCCTACAAAGAGGGTAAACACCCCGTTTTAAGTTTGTAGCCTAATTTTTAATTACTATTAAAAGGAAGTGCGCTGGAATGGTTAGAAAAGTATTGTTTATAATTTCTATTATTTGCATCTTATTAGGTGTTAGTTTTTATATTGCACAATATAGTACACCACAAAAAGGGAAGTCAGAGACACCCTTAATTGTTGTTAATATAGGACGACTTATTTGTGGCGGACACCTCCCATTAGCTGTAGTTGAAAAACAATACCAATCTCAATTGACAACATTTCAGTTACAGACTGTACAAAATCATGACTGGAATGATGTTATTAGAGATATGAAGTCAGGTAAGTTAGCGGGTACTTTTATACTATCTCCCTTAGCAATGAACCTCATACATGAAGGGTTCCCAGGTAAAATTGTTTTAATGGCTGATCGTAATGGTAATGGCTTTGTTTTATCAAAAAACATAAAATCTATTGATGACCTGAAAAATCAGAAAAGTAGGCTATTGATTTTCCGTCAGGCGACCAGGCAGG
>CBDVDU010000021.1:0-18123 GCA_965372825.1 uncultured Gammaproteobacteria bacterium
TAACTTAGCGATTAAGAATGTTGTGGCTGCCTTGTTCGTTATCTAGGCTTGCCAAGCTAATGTCTTCATCAGCCCCAGAAAAGTCAGTTGGAGAGCCTAGCTTAATCATTAAGCGCACTTCATTTTTAGAGTCGGCAGAATTAATCGCATCGTCATAGCTGATTTTTCCTTCGGTATACAAGTCAAATAAAGCTTGATCGAAGGTACGCATGCCTAGTTCGCGTGAGTTTTGCATTAGTTCTTTTAATTTATGCACTTCGCCTTTACGAATTAAGTCTGATACTAAAGGTGTGCCTAATAAAATCTCCATCGCAGGATAGCGGCCTTTTCCATCGATTCTGGAAACTAATTGTTGGGCAACAATGCCTTTTAAATTAAGTGATAAATCCATAAAAACCTGCCTGTGCATATCCTCTGGGAAGAAATGCAGAATGCGGTCGATGGCTTGGTTGGCGTTGTTAGCATGTAAGGTTGCAAGGCATAAATGGCCTGTCTCAGCGAAAGCAAGGGCATGCTGCATGGTTTCACGAGTGCGGATTTCGCCGATAAGAATGACATCGGGCGCTTGGCGTAAGGTATTTTTTAGGGCAACTTCATAAGATTCGGTATCCATGCCAACTTCTCGTTGCGTGATAATACAACCTAAATGCGGGTGGACAAATTCAATTGGGTCTTCGATAGTAATGATATGCCCTGTGCTATGCTCATTACGATATTTTATTAATGAAGCTAATGAGGTCGATTTACCAGTACCTGTTGCTCCGACAAACAAAACTAAGCCACGCTTCTCCATAATGACCTCTTTGAGGATGGCGGGAAGGTGTAGGCTATCAGAATCGGGTATATTAGTTTCAATGCGCCGCAAAACCATGCCGGCGGCATCTCTTTGGGTGAAGGCACTAACTCTGAAGCGACCTAAACCTTTGCGACTAATAGCGAAATTGCACTCCTTAGTGTTATCAAAATCATCACGCTGCCGTTGAGTCATGATACTTTTGACTATGTTTAAGGATTGCTCTTCTGTGAGTTTGGTTTTAGATACATCGGTAAGAGCCCCATTAATTTTTAGAGTCGGAGGCCGTTCAGCGGTAATGAATAAGTCAGATGCTTTTTCTTTACACATTAGTTCCAGTAGTTTGTCGAAATCCATGCGGCTCTCCTTAAATATGATTAAAGTCTAGTTATGCTTAACGGAAAAGGTCTTTGCTCACAGCTTTGCCTTGTGCGGCTTTAGACGTGATTTTTCCGGCATCTACTAGCTCTTTAAGGTTTTGGTCTAATGTCTGCATGCCGTCACGGCGACCGGTTTGGATTGCAGAATACATTTGTGCCACTTTTGCTTCACGAATTAAGTTACGAATAGCAGGGGTGCCGACCATAATTTCATGGGAAGCAATACGACCGCCGCCAACCTTTTTCAGTAAGGTCTGGGAAATAACTGCTTGTAATGATTCAGAAAGCATAGAGCGAATCATGTCTTTTTCAGCGGATGGGAATACGTCAATAATGCGGTCAATGGTTTTTGCGGCTGAGGTGGTGTGTAAGGTTCCAAACACTAAATGACCTGTTTCAGCTGCCGTTAAAGCAAGGCGAATGGTTTCTAAATCACGCATCTCACCAACCATAATAATGTCGGGATCTTCACGTAAAGCTGAACGCAATGCGTTGTTAAAGCTTTGCGTGTCTCTATGAACTTCTCGCTGGTTGATTAGCGATTTTTGGCTGGTGTGGACGAATTCTATGGGATCTTCAACGGTTAAAATATGTTCATAGCGAGTTTGGTTGATATGATCGACCATTGCCGCAAGAGTTGTTGATTTACCTGAGCCCGTTGGGCCGGTCACTAGAACTAGGCCGCGTGATTTTTCAGTTAATTCGGCGAAAAATTTAGGAGCGTTTAAATCTTCTAGAGATAAAATATCGGAAGGAATAGTCCTGAAAACGGCCGCTGCACCACGCTCTTGATTAAAAGCATTGACACGAAAACGAGCTAAACCGGGTAAGGAAAAAGAGAAATCCGTTTCAAAAAATTCTTCATAATCACGACGTTGCTTATCATTCATAATGTCGTAAATTAACGCATGTACTTCTTTATGGTCAAAGGCATCGATATTAACTCGACGGATATCACCATCGACACGAATCATGGGGGGAAGCCCAGCGGATAGATGTAAATCTGAGGCTTTGTTTTTAACAGAAAACGCGAGTAATTCAGCAATATCCATAAAGGCTCCTTGCGGGTAGGGGAATAATGTAAAAGTGATTAGTTATACCATAGCTTATGTCTTTGATTTTTTAAAGGAGTAGTGTCTAATAATGCTAACTAATTTTATCCTGTGCCTAAGCAATGACTTTAATAGCTAGAAAATTATCCAAAATTCTTTATGAAATTCGCGCTGCTGAGTTGCAAGCGCAACGTAAAAGCCATTCAGTGGCATTGTTAGCCGTTAGCAAAACTAAACCGAGTATCGACTTGATACAAGCCTATCAAGCAGGGCAGCGCCATTTTGGTGAAAGTTATTTGCAAGAAGCATTGCTTAAGCAGAAAGAATTAGCCTGTTATCAAATTACTTGGCACTTTATTGGGCCTATACAGTCAAATAAAACACGACCTATTGCCGAGCATTTTTCTTGGGTGCATAGTGTCGATAGGTTAAAAATTGCCCAGCGGCTCAGTGATCAACGCCCCGAACATTTGCCGCCATTGAATGTTTGTATCCAAGTGAACATTAGCAATGAAATCACCAAGTCGGGGTTTTCTTTAGCAGAGTTGCCTGAGGTAATTGAGGAAATTAACTGTTTGCCAAATATAAAATTGCGGGGCGTGATGGCTATTCCACAGCCTGAAACTGATTTTACGCTGCAAAGAGAGCCTTATCGACAACTCTACCAAGCAGTAAAGGCGCTTAATAAGCCCGAATTAGATACTTTTTCTTTTGGGATGACAGGAGATTTAAATGCAGCAATAGCGGAAGGGGCGACTATTGTTCGAGTTGGTACTGGGCTTTTTGGTGCTCGAGATAATTAAATAACTTATTAGCGCCTAAAGCACGTGCAAAAGCTTTATGCGCCATTTTTAATGCTAAAAGGAGCTGCTTATGTCAGGTTTAAACCGTATTTTCTTAATAAAAGCACATATGCTTGTTGCTGCTTTTATTCTACCTGTTGCGCTTATGTTTTTTATCACTGGAGGGCTTTATACTTGGGGGGTTAAAGGAGGCTATTCGAGTGATACGTATATTTTGCAGCTAAAACAACCCGTGCAGAAAAATAAAGAATGGCTTACAGATATCGTTGTTAACGAACTTATGCAGCGATCTATCGCATCACCGTCAGGCAAAGCAAAAGTAAAAAGCGCTGGAACTTCCTTTTATTTTGAATGGACAGGATCTGAAGTAGATGTGATTTTAGCGCCGAGTGCTAAGCCGAATGAGGCCAAATTAATAATAAAACAGACCAATTTACATCGTTTTTTTGTGCAGCTACATAAAGCTAAGGGGGGTGTTGCATTTAAGGTTTATGCCGCTATATTATCGGTCTGCCTGCTGTTTCTCTTTATTTCAGGTTTTATTATGGCTTGGCAAATGACTAAGTACCGCTCTTTACTATTAAGTTCATTTTGCTCGGGGCTGATAATCTTTATTATCTTAGCAAGTATCAGTTAAGGAGCGAAGGTATTAATAATACCCGAAAGTATGGCGCAGGATTTTGGCTTCATGGCTGTGTTAGGAAAGCGGGCGCATAGTCAGCTACGCAACTGCTTTTCTAGCGCAGTCGTGGAGTCAAAAGACAAGTCAGACTCGGGTATTATTGAATTTTCGTTCCTAAGTCGCTCGTCGTCATAATCCTGTAATAATCTTAACCTTACAATAGTCACTATATATTTAGATATTTTATTTGGAGTTGTTATTGTGAAAAAAATCCCTTTCTTAGTTGCTATGCTTTCTTTGGTGCTAGCTTCATGTGCAATGAATGAGGCTAAACAAGTTACAGAAAAAGCGGTTGTAGAAGCTGTTGCTAGTTCAGTGGCTTACAATGTAAATGATTACTATGTTG
Organism: uncultured Gammaproteobacteria bacterium; assembly: GCA_965372825.1. Classification (GTDB taxonomy): domain Bacteria; phylum Pseudomonadota; class Gammaproteobacteria; order Methylococcales; family Methylomonadaceae; genus Methyloprofundus. The sequence continues at coordinate 4,057 of CBDVDU010000021.1, forward strand.
TGTATCAAGATGGCCGTATCTATGCATTTGATGACTTTAAAGTGTATCAAGAGTTCCTTGACCTTGGCGAAACGACTTTTCGTTTTACACGTATAGGTGCTGGCCCTAAAGGCGAAACAGTGGTTTTTGGTTTGCGTAAAGCAGATAAGAAAAAGCCAATGGAAAGCGGTGTGCTTAATTTATATGACGGCAAAGCTAAAGGGATAGCGGTTGGTTTTTATGGAGAAGTTGTTGAAGATGGCCGTGTTTATGTATTTAGTGAGTGGGCAGATTTGCAGTCATTCATAAAAGTAGGTGAAGCGACATTCCGTTACACAGATATTGGTGCGGGTGCAAAAGGCGAAACACTTGTTTATGTGTTGAATAAGAGCAATAAAAAGAAAAAGCCAATTGCGTTAATGGCCGCTTATAAAGCTAAACGCATGTAAGATTTAGCGTCACTGTTTAGAAGAAGGGGCTTTTAGCCCCTTTTTTTGTGTCTTTTTTAGTGCTGGTTTTCACGCTTATTATTCAGGGTTACTTTGAGTTGCTCCGTAAATCAGCGATAATCTATGTTTTTATGATATAGATAGGTGAAAACATGAGTGTATATGTAACGAGTAAAAAGGTCAGATATATTACATCGGTGATTTTTGTGCTATTTATGACTTTTATAGTCGGTGGTTCTTATTTTGCTCAGCAAGAGCAAGCCACCTCTGAAAGTACTTCAGCCTCTTAATTATCTACTTATGTCCAAAAAATTGCTGTTAATTGATGGCTCGTCATTTTTATTTCGCGCTTATCATGCTGTTCCCCCTTTAAGTAATGCTGAAGGCATGCCAACTAACGCGATTTTTGGCGTAGCGAATATGCTGCGCCGATTAATCAGCGATCATAAAACCGATTATTTTACGGTCATATTTGATGCGCCTGGCGGTTCATTTAGAAATACGCTGTACAGCGAATATAAAGCGCACCGTCCACCTATGCCAGATGATCTTAGAGTGCAAATTCAGCCTTTGCATGACCTAATTCGAGCGATGGGTTTGCCTTTGATTATGGAGTCAGGCGTAGAAGCAGATGATGTTATTGGTGCATTAACGCATTTAGCAGTAGACGCTGGATTTCAGGTAGTTATTTCGACTGGCGATAAAGATATGGCGCAACTGGTCAGCGATCAGGTGACGCTAGAAAATACGATGTCTAATACAGTAACGGATGTACAAGGAGTCATTGATAAATTTGGTGTAACCCCAGAACAGATTATCGATTATCTGGCTTTAATGGGTGATAGCGCGGATAACATTCCTGGTGTACCGAAAGTAGGGCCAAAAACAGCAGCAAAATGGCTGGCTAAGTATCAAACCTTAGAAAATCTAGTAGCACATGCCGATGAGATTAAAGGGAAAGTTGGTGAGAGTTTGCGTGCTAGCCTTGACGAGCTACCCTTATCCAAGCAATTAACGACCATTAAATGCGATTTGGGTTTGCCGTACCATATGGATGATTTGCGTTGCACTCTAGAAGATAAGCAATTGTTGCAAGAGCAGCTGGAACTGCTGGGCTTCAATGCTTGGTCAAAAAGTCTGAAAAACACGCCTTTCGTGCCACATACGCCATCAACACAGACAGATATGGAGGAAGAGACAGCCTCTGAAAGTGCTGGGTCAGGTGTTGAATATGAGATGATTGTCACTATGGAGGCATTTAATCATTGGTTGGATAAATTAAACGCCGCAGAATTATTCGCCTTTGATACTGAAACGACGAGCTTGGATTACACAGCGGCGGAAATTGTGGGTGTCTCGTTTGCCGTTACTGTGGGCGAAGCAGCGTACGTGCCTTTAGCGCATGATTATCCTGGAGTGCCCGAGCAATTATCACGAGATGATATTTTGCAGGCGCTCAAGCCCTTATTAGAAAATTCCACTCAGAAGAAAGTCGGCCAAAATTTAAAATATGATGCGAATGTTTTGGCTAATTATGCGATTGAATTACGTGGTATCGCGCAAGATACTATGCTCGAATCATACGTTATCGATAGCACGCGCACCAAGCATAATATGGATGACTTGGCGAAAGTGTACCTGAATCGTAACACCATTCATTATGAAGATGTGGCGGGTAAAGGGGTAAAGCAAATTGGTTTTGCTGAAGTGCCCATTGAGCAAGCAGCACAATATGCGGCAGAAGATGCAGATATTACTTTAGCTTTGCATCAAGTTTTAGCGCCTAAGTTAGCTGAACATGAAAAGTTAGTTGCATTGTATGACAATATAGAAATTCCGGTATTAAGTGTACTCTCACGTATGGAGCGCGCCGGCGTTTTAATTGATAGTGATATGTTGGCGCAGCAAAGCATGGAGCTGGCTAATCATATTATGGCGATAGAGCAACAGGCGCATGAGATGGCGGGGCAAAGTTTTAATATTGCTTCACCCAAGCAAATTCAAGAAATTTTATATAATAAATTAAATCTACCAGTTTTAAAGAAAACGCCCAAAGGTCAGCCTTCTACTGCAGAATCAGTTTTGCAGGAATTAGCGGAAGATTACCCTTTACCTGAGTTAATTTTAAAACACCGCAGTATGAGCAAGCTAAAATCGACTTATACGGATAAATTACCGCTACAGGTTAGCCCTAAAACGGGGCGAGTGCATACCTCTTATCATCAAGCGGTTGCCGCTACAGGGCGCTTATCATCGTCGAATCCTAATTTACAGAATATTCCGGTACGTAGTGTAGAAGGACGTAAAATTCGCCAAGCTTTTATTGCCCCTGAGGGCTATAAGATTGTTGCGGCGGATTATTCGCAAATTGAATTACGCATTATGGCGCATTTATCGAGTGATGAAGGTTTGTTAGATGCGTTTGCTAAAGGTGAGGATATTCATAAGGCAACGGCCGCCGATGTTTTTGGTGTCAGTATTGATCAAGTCACAACAGATTTACGTCGCTCAGCTAAAGCCATTAATTTTGGTTTAATTTATGGCATGTCCGCTTTTGGCTTAGCCAAGCAATTAGGGCTGGGACGTAAACAAGCGCAGGAATATATTGATTTATATTTTTCTCGATACCCGCGTGTTAAGCAGTATATGGATGATACCCGCGAATTAGCGAAACAGCAGGGTTATGTTGAAACTGTATTAGGGCGGCGCTTATATTTACCGGAGATCCATTCTAAAAATGCAGCTAGACGGCAATATGCAGAAAGAACAGCGATTAATGCGCCTATGCAAGGTACCGCCGCGGATATTATTAAGTTAGCGATGATCGCGACTGATAAATGGATACAAGATGATCAGCCTGACATTAAAATGATTATGCAAGTGCATGATGAACTGGTATTTGAAATAGCGGAAGCGAAGGTTGATGAGTATAGCGCTAATATTAGGCAGCTAATGTGTACGGCAATCACCCTAGATGTACCTTTAGTGGTCGATATTGGTGTTGGTATCAATTGGGATGAAGCGCATTAGAGCGTTGTCCACTGTGATTCTTTATGTGAGAGGTGTACGCTGGTGATGAATGACGCAGAAGAAAAATTTATCGTGTATGTTGAGCGTATGCCGGCTTTTCCTAAAAGCGTGCATAAAGTAATACAATTGGCAGCAGATGTTGATTCGTCGGCAAAAGATATAGTCGCCGTGATAGAAAGCGACCCGATTATGACGGTTAAAATCTTAAAAGTCATTAATTCTGCTTTTTATGCTTTGCCGCAAAAAATCACCTCTATTCAGCGTGCTTTAGTGCATATCGGCATTAACACTATTAAAAACCTAGCTCTAAGTGTTGCTGCTATCGGGGTTTTAAATCCTCATAATGAAGCGGGCTTTGATACCGGTTTGTTTTTACAGCACTCTTTAGCTGTCGCTGTGTTGAGTAAAAAACTCGCGGAACGTATGGGTGTACCTTTGATACATAGTAGTGATTATTTTGTCGCTGGTTTATTGCATGATTTTGGCAAAATTGTTTTCGCAGAATTTATGCCGCATGAGTTTAAATTGGCATTAGAGCAAAGCAAAGTGCAGCAGATTGATTTGCATTTAGCAGAGCTTGAAATTATGGGTATTAATCATGCTCAAGCGGGACGCATGCTTGCATTGAAATGGGAGTTGGCAGAAAATTTGGCTAATGCGATTGATTTACATCATAGTGTTGGGCAAGGTGAGTTATTGGTCGATTGTGTGTTTGCCGCTAATCAAATAGCTAAAAAAATGCAAATAGGCGATGCGGGGAATCCTATAATTGATTCTTTTCCGGAAGAGTTAGCGAATGTATTTGGTCTATCTTTGGATGAGTTAATTGCTAGTTTAGGTGACGTGTCGCTGATTAAATCTGAAGTACAGCAATTTATGCAGGCATAAGGCAATGAAATTTAAGTTTTGGGGTGTGCGGGGATCAATTCCAACCCCAGGGGCGAAGACTAATAAGTATGGCGGTAATACCACCTGTATTGAGATTAGAACGGCTAATGATGATCTGATCATTCTTGATGCAGGGACGGGTATTCATCAATTAACGCAAACGCTTTTGCCGAAGATGCCGATTGATGCGCATATTTTGATTACGCATACGCACTGGGATCATATTCATGGTTTACCGTTTTGTACTCCGATTTATATCCCAGGCAATAAGTTAACGATTTATGGCGGCCAAGATTTAAAAACAGGCGAGGGTATTGAGCGAACCTTAAAAATACAAATGCAGCATTCATTTTTCCCTATAGCGGAGCATGAGTTAAAAGCCGATGTCAGTTATAAAACGGTAAAAGCTGGGGAAAAAATTACTATTGCGAATGCCACAATCACGCCAGTGTTGCTCAACCACCCTGTAATCAATTTTGGTTATCGCATTGATTGTGATGGTAAGTCACTTTTTTTTACTGGCGACTATGAGCAGCAAGTTAATATTTATGAGCCTGAAGATAAAGAGTATTTAGAGTTTGAGCAGATGATTGAGGAATGTGTTGATTCGCTGGTTGAGCTTATACGCGATGTTGATGTGTTAATTATGGACAGTTCTTTTACTGATCAGGAATACCAACATAAAAAGAATTGGGGGCATGGCACTTATAGCGCTGCGATTAAATTGGCGAAAAAAGCAGGTGCAAAAAAATTATTTTTTACTCATCATGAGCCAACGCGTACTGATGCTGCACTGGATGAAATTTATGCTGAATTATTGAAAAATAATCCAGAGTTAGCTTGTGAGCTATTTATTGCTCAAGAAGGTTTGGAAGTCGAACTATAGCCGAAAAATAGGCAATGTATTTGTTGCTTATAAGTGTTATCGCTATATTTCCTGTATGTGCGCTGGAATTATAGCGATAGCTGTTGCGATGAAAAACGCTAGTTTATTTACGCCTCAATTTCAGGCGTTATTTCAGCGCTAGTATTTGTACTAGGCGCTTGAAACCACTCGTCTAAGCGCTGATGAATTTCATCGACGCCGCTCTTTTTTAATGCAGAAAAAAGTTGTAGCGTAACGGGCATTTCCAGATCTTTTAATTCACGTTGTACGCTCAACAAGGTGTTTTTTGCAGCACCATAATTTAGCTTGTCAGCTTTGGTCAGTAAAATATGCAGTGGTTTTTGACTGTAGTTACACCACTCGATCATTTGTCGGTCAAACTCTGTTAATGGGTGGCGAATATCCATGACTAAAATAATGCCATATAAAGACTGGCGGTCGCTTAAATACGTCTCCATTAAGAGCTGCCACTTTTGCTTTATTGCCACAGGCACTTTAGCGTAGCCATAGCCAGGTAAATCGACAAAGCGTTGCTGCTCGTCCTTAAGTGTGAAAAAATTAAGTAACTGTGTGCGTCCTGGCGTTTTACTGATTCGAGCTAATGCTTTTTGGTTGGTTAAAGTATTTAAAGCGCTCGATTTTCCCGCATTAGAGCGGCCTGCAAAAGCGATTTCCCTGCCTGTATCAGCAGGTGCTAACGTTAACTCGGGGGCGCTAAGAAGAAATTTAGCCTGATAGTAGAGAGAGTTCATACTTATCTCGTGTAGAGGGTTTAATTAAATTAGAGTAGAATTTAACCTAGTATTGTACATAAGATTACCTTATGTTTATTTTATTCCGAAAAGGGGAATCTAATGAAGAAAAGTCTATTAGCGTTGTCGGTATCGATTGTTTTGCTAAATATCTCGGGTGTTGCGCAAGCTAAAACTGATATTGCTGCGACTACTAATGTTGCAGCTGGAAAGGCAAAAAGTGCATCTTGCGCTGGCTGTCATGGTGAAGATGGCAATAGTATGATGCCGTTATTTCCTAAACTAGCTGATCAAAATGAAGAGTATTTAGTTAAGCAAATGGAGGCATTTAAAGACGGTACGCGCACAGATGCGACAATGAGTGCGATGGTTGCAGGTTTGAGTACTCAAGATATGCAAGATATCGCTGCTTTTTATGAAAAGCAAAAAGTAACCCAGAATACCTTGCCGCCACTTGAGTTAGATGATGAGGAGGATGAAGAAGAGTCGGCAGTAGAAGAAACCTTAACTGAAGAAGAGGCTTTAGCTGCTGTCAAAGAAAAAGAAGAAGCGAATAAACAAACAGCGCAAGAACAACAGGATACATTGTTAGCGCTAGGCTATGATGTTTATCGTAATGGTGATTTAGAGCGTGAAATCTCGGCATGTATTGCCTGCCATGGCCCTTATGGCGAAGGTAATAAACCAGCTTCCTTTCCGGCATTACAAGGACAGCATGCAGATTATTTAATTAAAACCTTAACTGATTTTAAAAATAATGTACGCAGCAATGACCCTGACAATATGATGCATATGATTGCTAATAAAATGACTGATGAAGAAATCAAAGGCATTGCTTACCATGTGTCAGTAATGAAAAGCAATTAAGCGCGAATTTTGTCAAGAAAGGATATAAGAATGTTAAAGAGAATAATAAAAGCAGGACTTGCAGTGAGTTTGTTTGTCTTTGCTGGTTTAAGTTTTGCAGCAGGCCAAGGTTATGAAAATTTAAAGGCAATACAGCCAACTCAAGATGCCGATAAAGTCGAAGTAATTGAGTTTTTTTGGTACGGTTGTCCGCATTGCTATCAATTTGAGCCACAAATAGAAGCCTGGAAAGCAACTCTTCCTGATAATGTTAACTTTATCCGTCAACCGGCAGTATTTAGCTCTTTGTGGGGTAAGCATGCAAAAGCTTATTTTACCGCTGAAGTTTTAGGCGTAGTGGATAAAGTACATGCTGATTTTTTCTATGCGATACAAGTAAAGAAAGAAAAGTTGGCTAGTGAAGATGATTTGGCTGATTTTTTTGTGGCTCATGGCGTAGATAAAGCCACGTTTCACGATGCTTATAACTCTTTTATTGTCGATACTAAAATGCGTCAAGCGAAAGCAATGGGCCCACGTTACGGCATCACTGGTGTTCCAGCATTAGTCGTTAACGGAAAATACTTGGTTAATGGTCGTAGTGCTGGTGACAAGGGCATGATTAAAGTTGTGAATGAGCTAATTGCACAGGAAAGTAAATAAACGCCTGCATAAGCTATGTGTTAGATTGACCCCAAAGGCGCGTTACAGCGCCTTTGGTTTCCTTAAATTATAGGTAGAATGGAAAATGAGTCCGTCAAGCTCTGAAATTACTAAGTGGAAAGATAAATACTATAATGCATTAGATGAATTGGAGTTACTTGAGACTTCAACGAAAGATACGGGGGCGCTTTTTTGTCGGGCGCTGATTCGACTATCGCTTGCGACAAAGGGCTTTAACCAGCAGTTAGATCCGCATTTATTAAGGTTACGAAATCAATTAAAGCAAGGTATTGCTAATTCTAAACTTAGCAATGAGTTAACTAAATTCTCTGAAGCCTTATTGCGCTTTGAAGATGGTAGTGCTGAAGAGCCCTTGCAGGATGCGAGCTTGCTATTTGGCTTCTTAATATCCCAAGAAGCAAATTCCGAAAAAGTCAGCGCCTTAAATTTATTGCGCGGCCAATATGAAACGGGAAAGATAGCAGACGCGAAGGAACTGCTTAGATTGTTGACAGAGCTATGTGCTCCAGAAACACTTGAAGTCGATCATTGTACGAGTGATTTAGACGGATTTGGCGCTAATTTGGATGTAAACTTTATTAGTGAGCAGCTTGTCCAGCTTATTCAAGATATGGATATGCCTGATACATCGCTGGCAGATGCTAAGAAAATCACACAAGCGTTAAAAGAGCCACAGACGGAAGAGAGCTTTCGGGAGAATGTGGATGCTGCATTAGCTCTTTTGCAAAATATTAAAAAATATGAGCAATTTGAAAAAAAAGAGATGGAAATATTTCTTGCTCATGTTACGCAACAGTTGGCTAGCTTAGGGAAAAGTGCTAATGGCGTTTCTGGCTCAACCGAAAAAATACGGGCTAAAAGGAATAATTTAGACCTGACTGTTGCTACGAAAATGCAGGCATTACAAGCAAGCTCGGCAAATGCGACTAAGCTAGAGCCATTAAAGCAGCTGATTAAGTCAGAGCTAGATAATATAAGCGCACAACTTCAAACGCATAAGCAAGAAGAGAAAAAGCAACAAGCTAAGTCTGATGAGCTTGTGGCTCACATGGCGGCTGAAATTGAAGCGGTAAAAGTGGAAGCGCAGACTTTAAAAGAGAATCTTAAGCAGGCATCGACTGAAGCAATGACTGATGCATTGACCCAATTACCTAATCGTTTAGCTTATGATCGACGTTTTGAGGCTGAATACGCGCGTTGGCACCGGAATAAGGAGCCATTAAGTTTATTGATTTGGGATATCGATCTTTTTAAGAAAATTAACGATAGTTACGGCCATAAAACTGGTGATAAGACGCTTATTATTATTTCTAAGTTATTAAGTAAGTACTGCAGGGAAACTGATTTTGTCTCGCGATTTGGCGGTGAAGAATTCACTATGTTACTGTCTAGTACTAACTGTGAAGCGGCATTAGTGCTCGCAGATAAAGTTCGGCGTATTATTGGAAAAACTGGTTTTAACTATGCAGGTAAGGCGATTAGTATCACTATTTCTTGCGGTATTACTGAACTGAAAACGGGTGATACTCAAGAAACTTTGTTTGTACGTGCGGATAAGGCACTTTATGAAGCAAAGAAAAAGGGACGAAATCAGTGTGTGATTGCTTCTTGAACTGCATGAAATAGTTTGTTTTGTGGGAGAGACTTTAGTCGCGTTATTGTGGCTGAAGCCACTCCCTCAGAAAGCGTTCGCAAATTAATTAACTAAATCAGAAGGCACTTCAGTCACGGCGGGTTTGTCCTGTTGAGCTACGTCAGATAACGGTGATCCTTGTCTATTGCCTTCACCATATAACACCATTCCAGACATAAATAAGATCACGCTTACACCAACAATGATATATCGGTTCGGTTTCTCCATCCAAAATAATAGCCAGTTAGGCTTGATTAAGCCGACCACTAATATACCAACGGCTAAAATAAGCAAGTTAAACGCCCAGATAATCATAATATTTCCTGTTACTTAAAAATAAACGTATATTGTACTGATTCGAGAATGAAAGAAAATAATTTTTAAGGAGAACTTCAATGTTGGAATGGTTAAATGCAAATATTGCTTACTGGCATTGGCTGGTTTTTGGGCTATGCTTAGCAATGGCAGAAATTATGTTACTAAGTTTTGTTTCTTTATGGTTTGGCTTAAGTGCGATTATAGTTGGGCTACTGGTATGGGTTTATCCGGTTTCATTTACTCTGCAATTGTTAATATGGATTGTGCTCTCTATTTTTATTGTTTTTGCTTGGTTTAAGTGGGTTTCGCCTCACTTTAAGAATAAAACTTTTTCCGGTATGGCGCGTGAAGGTATGCTTGGGCAAACAGGCACGGTGATTGAATATAATTCTGTGCATGAGGGGCGAGGTAAATTACGTTTTCCAGCGCCTATTTTAGGTAATGATGAGTGGCAATTTATTTGTACCGACGCAATTGAGGTTGGTAGTCGAGTGATTGTGCGTGAATTTTCAGGTAATACATTAATTGTTTCAGCTAAATAATAGTTGCTAGTGTTAGTTAATTTAAAGGGGATTTAATAATGGAAGGTTTATATGTTGTCGGTGCATTCGTTGTTTTAGTAATTGTCACCGTTATCAAAGGGGTAAGAATTGTTCCTCAAGGCTACAAACACATCGTTCAGCGTTTAGGTAAATATCATCAAACCCTAAATCCAGGATTGAATTTTGTTATTCCGTATGTAGATTCGGTTATTGAAAAAATCACCACTAAAGATATCGTTTTAGATATTCCCGCACAAGAAGTGATAACTAAAGATAACGCGGTTATTGTGGCTAATGCCATTGCGTACATTAATATCGTTTCCCCAGAAAAAGCGGTCTATGGTGTCGAGAATTTTGTGATGGCAATAGAAAAGCTTATTCAAACATCGCTTAGAGCTATTATTGGTGAAATGTCCCTAGACGATGCTTTATCATCTAGGGATCATATTAAAACGAAATTAAAAGATGGTATCTCTGATGATATTGCTGATTGGGGAATCACTTTAAAAACAGTAGAAATTCAAGATATTAACCCCTCGCAAACCATGCAAAAATCTATGGAAGAGCAAGGTGCGGCAGAACGAGAGCGTCGTGCAGCCGTGACGCGTGCAGAAGGGGCAAAGCAAGCTGCAATTTTAGAAGCGGATGGCCGCTTAGAAGCATCGCGCCGTGATGCACAAGCTAAAATATTATTGGCGCAAGGTAGTGCTAAAGCGATTGAATGCGTGGCAGAAGCATTGCAAGGTAAAGATTTACCTGTTACGTATTTGCTAGGCGAAAAATATATTGAAGCGATGCGTGATTTAGCTGAGTCTGATAACGCTAAAACCGTGGTTATACCCGCTGATTTAATTCATGCGGTTAAAGGTATGTTAGGTAAATAAGGACCTATGTAGGGCGGACTTTAGTCCGCCTTTATGGTAACCATTCAGATCCTCCCCTAGAAAATATCAAAATACCCCGTCATCCTATGCATGCTTTTAGCAGGAATCTATACCAACAAACAGATTCCCGATTAAACACTTCGGGAATGACTATGTTTTTATGAGGGGCTTTGAACAGTTACCCTTTGTGTGGTATTAGCTTTGTTATAAAACAGCAATAAGGACATTCAATGCATCAAACACTCAACCAAGTTATTCAATCTGCAAACACTATTATTTTAGGCAAAGAACAACAAATTCGTTTGTCATTATGCTGTTTACTTTCTGGCGGACATTTATTAATCGAAGATATTCCTGGTGTCGGTAAAACGACCTTGGCACATACTTTGGCGAAATTGATGGGCTTACATTATCAGCGCATACAATTTACCAGTGATTTATTGCCTGCAGATATTATTGGTGCAACGATTTACAACCCCGAGAAACATCAATTCTCATTTCATCAGGGGGCTATTTTTAATCAAATGGTTTTAGCGGATGAAATAAATCGGGCAACGCCGAAAGCTCAAAGTGCGTTATTAGAGGCGATGGAAGAGCAACAGGTAACAGTAGAAGGGCATACTTACCCTTTGCCGCAGCCATTTTTTGTTATTGCTACTCAAAATCCATCACACCAACTGGGTACTTTTCCTCTGCCTGAGTCTCAGCTAGATCGTTTCTTGATGCGTATCGAATTAGGCTATCCAAATCATGATGCTGAGAGAGAGCTATTGAGTGGCACTAATAGGCATAAATTAATTGCTACATTAGAGGCGCAATTACCAGCCGAGAAATTATTGCTAATGCAGCAAGAAGTCAAAAAGGTGCATGTTTCTTCTGCGTTGCTTGATTATGTGCAAGCATTAATTAGCTTTACCCGTGAGTCAGATGAGTATCATACTGGTTTGTCACCGCGAGCTGGTCTTGCCTTATTGAGTGCTGCTAAATCATGGGCGTATATGCAACAACGCGATGCAGTCATTCCTGAAGATGTACAGGCGGTGCTTGGGCCTGTTGCTGGGCATCGACTACGCGCAGGGCATGCTAATTCAGAAAATATTGTCGCACCTTTGTTAGCTCAGGTAGCTATTCCTTAAATCCTAAAGCAGGTATTGAGCGCTTTAGCATAACCTTTAATGGCTGATCTATGAGTTCTGCATCCGTACCTAAAAGCATTGCATTAAATTATCGCAATATCTATATTTTGCCGACTCGCCGTGGCTTAGGCTTTGTTATGCTCATCGCTTTGTTATTGTTAATTGCGTTTATTTATAATAATAATCTCGTGTATTTACTGAGCTTTTTATTGGCTAGTTTGTTTTTTATTACTATTTTGCATACCGTTAAGTCTTTGCAAGGCTTGGTGATTAGCAAAGGCTATAATACTCCTGTTTATGCCGGTGAATTTGCGGCTAGTAAAATTACTATCAATAATCCCACTTCGGTCGCGCGGTATAGCGTGCAAGTTGGGCTTGATAAACACACGCCATTGCAAACCATCGATATTCCCGCGCAACAAAAACTGCCTTTGAGCTTGGCTTATAAAGCAGACAAACGTGGCTGGTTAGTGATGGCTAATCCGGTTATATCGAGTTGTTATCCCTTTGGTTTATTTCGCGCTTGGCAGCGGATTAATTTAGACAGTAAAGCCCTAATTTACCCGCAGCCTAGTAGGCAAGATTGCCCTCTACCAGAGCATAATCAAGGCCAAGATCAACAAGGTAATGCGCAAAAAGGCCAAGATGATTTTTATGGTTTACAGAGCTATCAAACGGGCGATAGTATTCGACATATCCATTGGCGCGCTTTTGCTAAAGGACAGGGGCTATATACACGGCAATACAGCGGCGCGCAAAGTTCAGAAATCTGGTTAGATTATGAACAAGCAATGGCTGGGAGTCAGGAAGAGCGCTTAAGTATAATGTGTCGCTGGGTAATTGATGCTGATGAAGCAGGTATTGCTTATGGTTTTAAGTTAGCTGGTTTGGTGCTTGAGCCAAATTATGGAACAGCGCACTCAAAAAAATGCTTGGAGGCATTGGCTTTATTTTAGCAATGGCGAACTAAAGTCCGCCTTACCGTTTTTAGCTGTCCCATGTTAAGTGGGTAGCCAATAAATATAATCATCATTTAACCCTTAGAATTCAAAATATGCTCAGTTATCGTCATTCATATCATGCGGGAAATTACGCCGATGTGTTAAAGCACAGTGTCTTAATTCACATACTTGAATACTTAAAAAAGAAAGATAAGCCTTATTGTTATGTCGATACGCATGCTGGTGCAGGCATGTACTCATTAAGTAGTGAGCAAGCTGTAAAAACTAATGAGTATCAGCAGGGCATAGGTGCGCTATGGCAACAGGATGATTTACCTTCGGCTATTGCTGAGTATAGAGAGCTTATTAAATCGTTTAATGATGCTGGTCAATTAGCTTTTTACCCCGGTTCACCGCTTATTGCTATGGAATTGATGCGTAAGCAGGATCGTTTGTTTTTATATGAATTGCATAATACTGAGGTCAATATTTTGCAAGCCGCGATAAACAGAGATCAGCGGGTTACTGTGCTACATAAAGATGGCTTTAAGGATTGTCTAAGGTTAATGCCGCCACAACAACGGCGTGGCTTAGTGCTGATTGATCCCTCGTATGAAATGAAAACGGATTATCAACAAGTTATCGAGACCATTATTCAATTACATAAACGGTTTGCCACGGGTACTTATGCGCTTTGGTATCCGGTAGTTGAACGACAACGCATTAATGAATTAGAAGAGAAGCTTGCGGGCAGTCAGATAAGGAATGTGCAGCTGTTTGAATTAGCGCAGGCAGCAGATAGTGATCAATATGGCATGAACGCCAGCGGTATGATTATCGTTAATCCCCCGTGGACATTAAAAGCAGAAATGGAACAGGTTTTACCTTATTTAGCTCAACAGCTAGGTATAGAGGGTCAAGGTAGTTATCGAATTAAGCAGCTTAAGGCTGAGTAACTGATTTTTTAGACCATTGATCATAAGGGTATGGTGAATGGTGGAAGGGGCTTTTAGTTGTTGATTTTAGAGTTTTGTTTCTTCTGGCTATCACTTCTGAAAACTGTAGGGCGTGGCTTTAGCCCGCCTTGATAGTAGGTGCG
>CBDVDU010000022.1:0-17377 GCA_965372825.1 uncultured Gammaproteobacteria bacterium
TAGATACCTATGCTCAAGGGGAGAGGCTAAAAAAATAATACTTTCACAGCCTCTCTGCTTGGGAATGCATGGACGAACAGCTCTGCTGTGAGAGGGGTCGGTAAGCAGAGCTTACTCTACATGCATTCCCAAACAGAGAGGCTGTGAAAGTATTGCCAATTTGGAGTGCAAAAACATATTTTTGCATTCCATGATTCAATTAATACAATGACTTATAAAATGTAAAATTTGATTTTTTGAATACTTTCACAGCCTCTCTGCTTGGGAATGCATGGACAAACAGCTCTGCTGTGAGAGGGGTCGGTAAGCAGAGCTTACTCTACATGCATTCCCAAACAGAGTTTGGGAACGAGAATTGTGACACTCTTAGGTTATCGTCATTATTTTTTTGGGTAGTCTATTTATTGCGTGTTACCTAATTAAATTCTATAAACCGTAACATAGCATTTTTCTTATCACAGACTACAGCCGCCATAACTTCTGCCGATAAAGAAAACGCATTAATACGCCACTTCTTAGCCGCACCACAAGTCTCTGGCACACGTAAAAAACCATTTAAATCAGCGGGGTTAATCACACATTGATTCAACCCTAAAGTAATGCCTTTACCATCTGCTTTAACAAAGGCTTCTTTTCTCACCCAAAATTGATAAAAAGCACGCCCTTGCTCCGATTGGTCTAAACTATGCCAGTAATCTGCTTCCTCAAGAGCAAAACATTTCTTGACCAGTCCAGCCCAAGTATCACGCGGCTTATAATATTCAATATCAATACCTAGTTGGCATTGCTGCGCAACGGCTATCGCCAGACTATTGCCTGAATGCGACATATTAAAACTTAGCTCAGGGTAATCTACTAAAAATGGCTTACCAAATTCTGTTTTCGAAAATTTTAATTGTACTGCGAGCTCGTTAATATAGTTCGCTAATGTTTCCCTTAACAACCCATGGGCAACAATATAATTATCTCTTACTTGGGGAAATTTAAAACGGTCAATAACTGCCCGTTCATTAGCATCTAATAAGCTTAAGTAATGCGCGTGCCGGTGATAAAAACTCGATACCGATGTCGTCGTGTAAACATCAACCTGAGCTTTATTAATCAACCGTTTGCACACTGGCAAAGCCCTCGCCGCGTGGATCACTAGCCGCAGCGAGCTCTTTGCTCACTTTATCTAGTTGCACGGCCTGCATATTCCCATAATTATATTTCTGCATCAGCTGATGACCTAGGGCTTGCAACCCTTGCACTTCATCTTCAGTTAAGCCATTTTTCTCATATAAAATCTGGTCAGGAATATATTGATGATGAAAGCGTTTAACATTCACCCATGATTCAGGGGCATTACCTTCAGCAAAATCCAGTGCCGCTAATAGCACCATAGAAATAATACGACTGCCGCCCGGTGTGCCTAACACGGCTATGCGCTTATTATCCTCTAAAAAAGTCGGTGTCATACTGGATAACATGCGTTTTTCTGGGGCAATAGCATTGGCAGCTCCACCGACCAAGCCATAGCCATTAGCCGAATTCTTAGCGCTGGCAAAATCATCCATTTCATTATTTAATAGCACACCTGTTCCTGATGCGACTAAGCCAGCACCAAATGGAAAATTAACACTTAACGTTGCTGAAACTCGGTTGCCTTCAGCATCAATAATCGAAAAATGTGTGGTATTGCGCCCGCCAGGCTGCTCTTTTGTTTGTCCTGTCAGATAATCACTGGGCAAAGCCTTATCCGCACGCAGTGTACTAGCTAAACCTTGCGCATAATCTTTATTTAGCAAGCGCTCCACAGGCACATCAATAAAATCTATATCGCCTAAATATAAAGCTCGATCATGATAAGCGCGACGTAATGCTTCAACAATTAAATGCTTACGCGTAATGCTATCAACCGAGTCTAAATCAAGATTTTCCAGTATATTTAAAGCTTCTACTAAAACTATGCCACCTGATGACGGTAAAGCGGCACTTGTGATTTTTATACCTTTATAAGTCCCCTTAATAGGCTGACGTTCGACTACTTGATATTGCTGCAAATCTGCTAATGACCAAATTCCCGCATTTTTTTGTACTGCCGCGACTAATTTATTAGCCACCGTTCCATCATAAAATCCAGCGCGCCCTTTATCGGCTAGCTGTTTTAAAGTGTTCGCTAAATCAGTTTGTACCAATAGGCTACCTTTCTCTGGAATTGCGCCTTGTTGCAAAAAAATAGCCACCGTTTCAGCGTCTTTATTTAAAATCGTTTTACGAAAACCTAGCAGTTTTTGATGCCGCTCACCGATAGCAAAACCCTGTTCAGCATAGCGAATAGCAGGCTGCAAACTTTCGGCCAAACTCAATTTCCCATAGTGTTTAGATAAATGCACTAAACCAGCAGGCATACCAGGAATACCTGCCGCTAAAGCACCATTTAACGACAGGCCTGTAACCGAGTTACCTTGCGCATCAAGAAACATATCCTTATTTGCGGCTAAGGGCGCTTTTTCACGCCCATCCAGCATAATATCTAAGCCGTCACTTTCTCTATGCAATAGCCAGAAGCCACCACCACCCAAACCAGAACCTGAAGGCTCAACAACCGCTAAAGCAGCGCTGACAGCGACCGCCGCATCATAAACATTGCCGCCCTTGTTCAAAATCTCAAAACCCGCTTGAGTTGCTAAGGGATGCGCGGTGGCTATCGCTACTTGGCCTGGTTGTTTTACGCTACAGCCTGTTATACTTAAAACAACAAAAAGCAGCGTTAAACTGACTAATAAACTAGCACCCTTACTACTCTTTTTTTGACTCAATACATTTACTCTCATGAACATACCTTTGACTAATATTAATGCGCTGATTGTCGATATGGATGGCGTATTATGGCACGGTGAGCAGGCTATTGCAGGCTTAAGCGATTTCTTTCAGCTATTACGTAAGCAAGATATGCCTTTTATTCTGGCAACCAATAATGCCAGTAATACTGTCGAGCAATATGTTAAAAAATTAGCGCGTATGGGCATTAGCATTAAACAGGAAGAAATACTGACCTCGGGCATGGCTACCGCGCTGTATCTTGCCCAACATAAAGACCCAGCGAAGACGCGTATTTTCGTGTTAGGTGAACAAGGGGCGAGCCAGCCACTATTAGAGCAAGGTTTTACTTTAACCGATATTTACCAATTAAATAGTCCAGAAACACCCAATCAAGGCGCGGATATTGTAGTTTGTGGAAAAGATGAAACGATTACTTGGGATAAACTGTCTACTGCAACGCTGAATTTACAAGCAGGCGCAGAATTTATTGCCACCAATGCAGATACGACACTACCAACTGAGCGAGGCTTAGTACAAGGTAATGGTGCAATTCTTGCTGCACTACATGCAGCGACAGGACGCACACCGACTGTTATAGGTAAGCCTGAACCGATTATGTACCAACAAGCACTCGCTTTATTAGGCTCAACGCCGGAAAACACTATTGCAATTGGTGATCGTTTAGATACGGATATTTTAGGTGCGGTACGCACAGGGATGCGTAGTTTAATGGTTTTAACGGGGACGTCAAAACGTGAAGATTTGAAAGAGATTAATTTTGCACCAACGTGGATTATGCGGGACTTGCAGGCGGTGACAAAGGCTCTACGGGAAAGGAACTAAAAACAATATATTGTGGGAGGGGCTTTAGCCCCGAATTTATACAAGTCGCGGCTAAAGCCCCTCCCACAAAAAATACTATTAACGCAACAATTACAGCGTTTCTACACCAGATTTTTTGGCAACCAACACGACATCAGCCGGTCTTAAACCAAAAATACCCACAGTGACAACACCGGGGATATTATTCACTAAGCGCTCTAATGCTAGTGGCTCAGCAATTTCCATATTATGTACATCAAGAATTTCACAGCCATTATCAGTTTTATAATTCTCACGCCAAATTGGCTGACCGCCTAATTTAACAATTTCACGAGCAACATAACTACGTGCCATTGGGATAACTTCAATAGGTAAAGGAAACTTACCTAAGACTTTAACGGTTTTGCTTTCATCAACAATACAAACAAATTTCTTGCTCGCACCCGCGATGATTTTCTCGCGTGTTAATGCACCGCCACCGCCTTTAATTAACTGCTTTAATGCGTTAGTTTCATCTGCGCCATCGACATAAACATCTAAGTTGCCAGATTCACTTAATTCCATCACGGGAATACCGATTTTTTTCAATCTTTCGGTAGTCGCAATAGAGCTAGATACTGCGCCTTTAATATCTTTAGTTAAGTTAAAATCAGCGAGGCAATCAATAAAATGATTAACGGTTGAACCTGTGCCCACACCTAAAATAGCAACATCTTTAATATAAGGTAAGGCCGCTTCCGCTGCTTTACGTTTACTTTCGTCTTGTGTCATATCTTATCTTCCTAAATGATTAAGGCCATGCTGTGATCGAGCTAAAACCATTAGCTCGATCAGCAAATAAAATTAAGCTTTTGCTAGTTCTGCACGCATTTCATCTATCACTTTTTTATAGTCAGGCTGACTAAAAATAGCTGACCCAGCAACAAACATATCAGCGCCTGCGGCTTTAATTTCACGAATATTATCTACTTTAACGCCACCATCAATTTCTAAGCGTATATCATAACCACTGTCATCAATTCTTTTTCTTGCTTCACGCAATTTATCCAAAGTTCCAGGAATAAAAGATTGACCACCAAATCCAGGGTTCACTGACATTAATAAAATGATGTCTACTTTATCCATCACATAATCAAGAAAATGTAAGGGTGTACTTGGGTTAAATACTAAGCCAGATTTACAACCTAAATCACGAATCATTTGTAATGAACGATCAATATGAGTAGATGCTTCAGGATGAAAAGTAATCATGCTTGCACCTGCTTTTGCGAAGTCAGGGATAATACGATCAACAGGCTCAATCATTAAATGCACATCAATAGGTGCAGTCACGCCATGTTTTCTTAGCGCTTCACAAACCAAAGGTCCGATAGTTAAGTTAGGTACGAAATGATTATCCATTACATCAAAATGAACAATGTCTGCGCCAGAAGCTAAAACGTTATCAACTTCTTCACCTAGTTTAGCGAAATCAGCAGAAAGAATAGAAGGTGCAATCCAGTTATCAGTCATATCATGACTCCTCATTTAATTAAAATTATTGTTATTATACGCTTTTATTTTTCTTGAGCTAATGCCGCAGCTAATTGCTTAGCAGGCATATAGCCGGGAAAAATTGTGCCTTTTGTCGTTATCATCATCGGTGTACCACGCACACCTAGTTTTTCACCTAAAGCCATATGGGCATCAACAGGGTTTTTGCAGGTTTTTTCTGCTGGCGGATTTGATCCTGATTTAGCCCCAGTTAAAGCAGCATTTCTATCATCTGCACACCAAACTGAAACCGCCTTTTTATAAGCACCAGAATCTTTACCCGCTCTTGGGTAAAATAAATACTGAATAGTAATGCCTTCAGCTAAGTATTGATCCATCTCTGAATGTAGTTTACGACAGTAACCACAATCTATATCGGTAAAAACATTTATCGTATATTTACTTTCTGGCGCGTTATAGATAATCATCTGATCTTTAGCTACGCCATTAATCAACACTGCTCTAGCTTTGGCTAACTTGTCTTCCGTTAAATCTTTTTTAGCAACTAAATCAAACATATGCCCTTGAATCAGGTACTTGCCATCTTCTGAAACATAAAAGACATCCGCACCGACCATAACTTCATACAGACCCTTTACTTCTGAGTCAGAAATATCATCTACAGAAATTGAAGGCATGGTTTCTGCTAGTACTTTTCTCAATGCTTCTTTATCAGCATAAGCCGCTGGAGCGACAAATAATCCTGCTAAAAATAAAGCAACGAAAGCTTGTTTTAAATTATTCATAATAATCCTTTAAGATATTTGAGCGGTGCGGGGTTAAGTTAAAATAAACGTCCTATATCCAAAAATACAGCGAGAATCATTAAGCCTAATAAGGCTGCCATGCCTATTTGCTGAAAAACTAATTGGATATTTTCTGCAACGGGACTACCTTTAATTGCCTCAACAGCAAACATTAATAGATGTCCGCCATCTAAAACAGGAATGGGTAATAAATTCAAAACGCCCAAACTAACACTGACTATTGCCAGAAACTTCAGAAAAGAAACTAAACCCATTTCTGCAGATTTCCCTGCATATTGAGCAATACTAATCGGACCACTTAAATTATCTACCGACGCTTTACCGACAAACATATAGCCCATCATTTTCAAGGTCGCGGCTGAATAGTACCAAGTACGTTTAACTGCCGCTGCAAGTGCCTCGCCTGGAGGTAAGGAGTAGTCAACCATTAATGAATCAAGTAACCCCGCTGGCACTTGCACGCCAACGCCTATTTTTCCAATTATCTTTTCATTTTCAATAGTACTTTTAGGTGTTAAGTTCAATGCGACAACTAATCCCGCCCGCTCAACTAATAGTGACATAGCTTGCCCTGGGTGTACTTGTACGTATCTCACCCACTCTAACCAATCTTTAAATTCGTTGCCATCAGCACTCAGAATAAGATCACCGGTTTGCAGTCCTGCTTGCTCAGCAACACTGTCCGCTATAACTTTGCCCACCACTGCAGGTATTGTTGGCTGCCATGCCTTCAAACCTAGCTCTTTAAATAGAAGCTCAGGCTCTTGGCTTATGGACAAAGGAATAACCAAAGTGTGCGTTAATAATATTCCGTCTTGGCTTTTGACTTGTATAGGCAGGCCCTCTTCTGCATCCATCGCTGAAGCAAATAGAGTTTCCATCGTTTCACGCCAAGTCTGTGTTTTAATACCATTAACCGAGATAATCTCTTCACCTTCAACAAAGCCCGCTTGAGCAGCGAGTGTCGTAGGTTCAACCGTACCGACCACGGGACGCATGCCGGTTTCGCCAATCATAAAAACCAGCCAATAAAGCAATACCGCCAAGACTAAGTTAAAGATAGGCCCTGCCGCGACAATAGCTGAGCGCGCCCATAATGGCTTGCGATTAAAAGCATGCGGTAAATCTTCGGGGGCAACATCACCTTCGCGCTCATCAACCATTTTCACATAGCCACCCAACGGAATGGCTGACAGCACATATTCAGTTGTGGAACTGTCTTTTTGATATTTCCAAATAACTTTACCAAAGCCTATCGAAAAACGCAGTACTTTAACGCCTGTTTTTCTCGCAACCCAAAAATGGCCGAATTCATGAATCGCAACCAATAAGCCAATCGCGACTATAAAATAAAACAAGCTATGTAAAGTTTCCATTAGGCAACTAAAGCCGCAATGATTTGCTCAGCTTGTCCACGCGCTTGCTGATCCGCAGTAAGAATATGTTCTAAGGTATCTGCCTGTGTCGCGGTGAATTTAGCCATACTTTGCTCAATGACCTCTGGAATATCGGTAAAACGTATTTGCTCATTTAAGAAAGCTTCTACCGCGATCTCATTGGAAGCATTTAATACCGTTGGCATAATACCGCCCGCAGTAATGGCTTCTATCGCTAAACGTAAACAAGGAAACCTGTGCAAATCAGCCACTTCAAAATCCATCTGTTTAACAGCAAAAATATCTAAAGGTGCAACACCGGAGTCAAAACGATCAGGCCAAGCCATTGCGTGTGCAATAGGGATGCGCATATCTGGATTACCCATTTGCGCCAAGACACTACCGTCCACATAATCGACCATTGAATGAATAATGCTTTGCGGATGAATAACCACTTGAATTTGCTCGGGCTGCATATTGAATAACAAACAGGCTTCGATTAACTCCAAACCTTTATTCATCATCGTTGCAGAATCAACCGAAATTTTCCTACCCATATCCCATTTAGGATGAGCGACTGCTTGAGCAACAGTTACATTATCTAATTCATCAAGGGGTGTCGTTCTAAACGGGCCGCCTGATGCAGTTAATAAAATACGTCGTGCTGAAGGCGCATCATGCCCCGCTGTATAACCTGCCGGCATACATTGAAAAATTGCATTATGTTCACTATCAATAGGTAATAAAACCGCACCTGAATCTTTAACGGCTTGCATAAAAATATCACCAGACATAACCAATGATTCTTTATTTGCTAATAAGACTGTTTTACCTGCTTGAGCGGCTGCTAATGCAGATAATAAGCCAGCAGCACCAACAATAGCCGCCATGACTGAATCAACATGATCTAAAGTAGCAACAGTAACCAATGCTTCTGCACCAATCAAAACAGTTATATCAGCAATAGCAGTACCCGCTAATTTTGCTTTAAATTCTGCTCCTTTTTGCTCATTAACAACGACCGCATATTCAGGCTTAAATTCTAAACATTGTTCGTATAGAGCATCAATATTGGTATTGGCTGTTAACGCAACAACACGATATAAATCACTGTGTCGCTTCACTACATCTAACGTACTAACGCCAATAGAGCCTGTTGCCCCTAGAATACATATGCCTTTCATGAATACATCCATCTAATAAACCATACACCCGCATAAAAAACGGGAACCGCTGCGATCACGCTATCTAAGCGATCTAACAAGCCACCATGTCCTGGCAAAATAGTACCGCTATCTTTAACACCACGAATACGTTTCGCAGCACTAAAAAATAAATCGCCATAAACAGAAATAAGTACCGTAATCACTGAAAGCATTAAAAAGTCACTAACGCTCATTGCTGAAAAACCAAAAGACAAAGTAAATACTAAGCCAACAACTACCGCTGAAACCAATGCACCATATAAACCTTCCAATGTTTTTCCTGGGCTAATTTCAATCGCTAATTTTGTTCTACCGAATTTTTTACCAGCAAAATAAGCACCAATATCAGCAGACCAAATCAAAACAAAGAAAAACATCGTCATAGCTGGCTGTTCAAGTATCATTAGACGAGATAAAAACAACCATGCAGACACTAAAACAAAGCCACCGATAAATAATTTTTTACCGATACCCATCTTAATATCTAATAAATCAGCACCAGCTCGACGAATTTTAAACATGACATAAAGCCAAAACACGACAGCAGGAACAACAAGAAGCTCTATAAGCCCCGAATAAGTGCGTATTTCTGGCCAATTACTTAACTGCGCCAAAACTTCTAATAATTGCGTCCAAAATTGCAATAGCACCATCGGTATTATCATAGCTAGCAAGAAAAAACACTTGCCTAATACTGTTTTCACTTCTGCTAAATTCGCCCATTCCCATGCAGCAATCAACAAAACAATGCCCCAAATGATAGCAAAGTAAAGGTGCGGTAATTTAAAAATAGCCAACACCACCAAGGGGGCTAAAACTAAAGCGGTAATAACTCTTTGTAGTAACATTTTTTTATTATTTTTAAGGGGTTATAAAAAGACGCAAGAATGCATTTAAGTTGCTTTAGACAGGCTTTGTACTTGCTCACTGGTACGACCAAAACGTCGCTCACGAGTAAGAAAATCGTCTATTGCTTCTTGCATGGTTTCTGCATTAAAGTCAGGCCATAGCTTCGAGGTGAAATAAAATTCTGTATAGGCGAGCTGCCATAAAAGGAAGTTACTGATACGTTGCTCTCCACCTGTCCTAATAAATAAGTCAGGCTCTGGAAGATCAGAAATAGAAAGGCCACTAGCAATAAGTGTCTCATCTATATCATCAGGAGACAAAGTACCTTCCTGTACTTTTCTTGCTATGTTTTGCACAGCTAAAGTCATATCTCTATGACTACCATAGTTTGCGGCAATAACTAGCGTTAAACCGGTATTATTTTCTGTCTGCTGCTCACTATCTGCCATCTTCTGCTGTAATTTCTCAGAAAAGTCAGTGCGCTCACCAATAAAGCGCAGACGTATATTATTTTTATCTAAGCGATTAACTTCTTTTTGCATGGTACTCATAAAAAGCCCCATGAGCTTGGAGACCTCCTCTTTCGGCCGCCTCCAATTCTCACTACTAAATGCAAATAAAGTTAACACCTGTATCTCTTCCTGCGCGCAAAACTCAACCACTCGCTTAACTGCCTTAACACCAGCAGGATGCCCCATAACACGTGGCAAATGGCGTTTTTTCGCCCAGCGTCCATTACCATCCATAATAATGGCAATATGCTTAGGGTATTGCGACCGATCGATTTCGCTTGGTACAGATTGCATTCAAATATGCCTTATATAGACAGTAAATCAGCCTCTTTGCCCTCTAAAAGCTTTTCTACTTGTTTTATGTATTCATCAGTAATTTTCTGGATTTTTTCTTCGCCAGCATGCGCTTCATCTTTAGAAACCATTTTTTCTTTTAAGGCTTCTTTAATTTCACTGTTAGCATCACGGCGAACATTTCGGATAGAAACGCGCCCATTTTCTGCTTCTGCCTTAACGATTTTAACCAAATCACGGCGACGCTCTTCCGTTAACATAGGTAAAGGTACGCGAATAATATTACCATTAGTAACGGGGTTTAAGCCTAAATCAGAAGACATAATCGCCTTCTCAATGGCTTGCATCATACCTTTTTCCCATGGAGTAACCGCTAATGTACGAGAATCATCAATCGAAACATTGGCTACCTGAGATAAAGGCGTATCAGCACCATAATAAGACACAACGACTTGATCCAACAAACTTGGATGCGCGCGTCCTGTTCTTATTTTAGTAAAGCCTTTTTTAAGAGCTTCAATACTCTTACCCATTCGGCTGGCTGCATCTTGCTCAATATCATTAATCATTATTTAGTTTCCTCGCTCTATAAGTGAACCTATCTCTTCACCTTGCATTAAGCGCATAATTGCGCCAGATTCAAAAATATTCATCACGCGCATAGGTAAATTATTATCTCGACAAAGCACTAATGCAGTTGTATCCATAACATTCAATCGCTGATCAAGTGCTTCATCATAAGTCAATCGTGAATAAAACGTAGCATCTTTCACTTTTTCTGGATCTGCTGAATAAATGCCTTTAACTTTCGTTGCTTTAATCATCAGTTCAGCGTCAATCTCAATCGCTCTTAAACTCGCAGCCGAATCGGTCGTAAAAAAAGGATTTCCTGTGCCTGCGGCAAAAATAACCACGCGTCCTTTTTCTAAATGCCTAACGGCTCGTCGTCTAATATAATCTTCACAAACTTGGTTAATTTTCAAGGCCGTCATAACGCGAACTTGCTGACCTAAAAACTCCAAGGAATCTTGCATAGCTAAGGCGTTAATCACCGTTGCCAACATACCCATTTGATCCGCGGTAACACGATTTAAACCTTCGGCAGCTTGCTCTGAACCACGCAAAATATTGCCACCACCTATGACTAAACCAACTTGAATGCCTGCATCACATAGTTCTTTTATTTCTGTCGCCAAGCGTTTTACGATATCAGGGTCGATATTAGCCCCTTTATCGCTCATTAACGCTTCGCCACTTAATTTGAGCATAATTCTTTGGCAAATAAGTTTAGTCATAAATTCTACCTATCTAAAGTTAATGAAAAATGGTGCTATTTGATAAATCCCAGTCCACTATTAAGCTATTCGATTGTAACCGTTTAGCCCTCCTCCTAGAAAATATCAAATACCTCGTCATTCCTGCATGCTACCCAGTCAAGCGTGGGCACAAGCTTTAGCAGGAATCTATATCAACAAACAGATTCCCGATTAAACACTTCGGGAATGACGATATTTTTATGAGGGTCTGTGAATAGTTACATTCGGTTTTATCTACACTATAAAATACTACACAACCCCAAAATACATTCCCTGTTTATTTTTCCTGTTCTAGTCAATAGTTTTCAGTGCGCAAGCACACTGAAAACATGATCTATCGTAGCTTACTTAGCCGCGAATTTGCGCCATAACCTCAGCAGCAAAATCACCTTCAGCTTTTTCAATGCCTTCGCCTACTTCTAAACGAGTAAAAGCAAGTACTTTATTGTCTTTACCTTTAGCAAGTTGGCCTACTGTCATTTTGTCATCTTTAATAAAAGCTTGACCTTCTAGCGTAATTTCCGCTAAGAATTTTCTAATTCGTCCGCCAATCATTTTTTCAATAATGTTTGCAGGCTTACCACTTTCCTCTGCTTGAGCAACAAAAATCGCTTTTTCTTTCTCAATGACTTCAGGCGCTACATCTGCTTCAGATACACAAATAGGCTTACTAGCCGCAATATGCATTGCGACATCTTTTGCTAACTCGTCATCTGCTTTTTCTAAACTAACCAATACACCAATTTTTTCGCCATGCAAATAAAACCCAGTACCACCTTCTGTAGCAACTCTTTGGAAACGTCTTAAGGTAATATTCTCACCTAACTTAGAAATTAATCCGCGGCGTACTTCATCAATTGTTTTACCATCTGCCAATGCCAGCTCGTAAGCCTCTTCAGGAGTAGAAACATCTGACGCCAAAACTGCATTAGCAATATCATTTGCAAAAGCTTTGAAAACATCGCCTTTAGCAACAAAATCAGTTTCGCAGTTAACATCAATAATGACAGCATTTTTCGTATCTGCGCTTTGTGCAACAGCAATACGCCCTTCAGCAGCAATACGACCTGATTTTTTATCCGCTTTTGCTAAACCAGCTTTGCGCATATTTTCAATGGCAAGCTCCATATTAGTGTCTGCTTCAATTAATGCTTTTCTACATTCCATCATGCCTGAACCCGTTCTTTGACGTAGTTCTTTTACCATTACAGCTGTAACACTCATGCTTTTTTACCTTTATATTTTCTTTAATTCTATAAAAACGCCCCCAAATGGAGGCGTTCATAAATGACCTATAATAATTAGCAAGCCTGCCAATTATCATACACAATCATGCGCGCTTATTCAGCAGCGCTAGTTGCTTCTTCAACAAATTCATCAGATTTAGCTGACATATCTAGACTTGCAGCTTTAGCTTCTAAAACAGCCGTTGCAACAGTTTCAACATACAACTTAACTGCACGAATTGAATCATCATTTCCTGGAATAATATAATCAACACCTTTAGGAGAGTTATTTGTATCAACAATACCAATAACCGGAATACCTAATTTTTTAGCTTCGCTAAGTGCGTTTTTCTCATAACCTACATCAAGAACAAAAATCGCATCAGGAATACCACGCATATCTTTAATACCGCCTAAGCTACGCTCTAATTTCACCATCTCACGTTCCATGCCCAACGCTTCTTTTTTGCTGAATCGTTGTTGCAAAGTTCCATCAGCAGTCATTGCTTCAAGCTCTTTTAAACGATTGATTGATTTTTTAATCGTTTTAAAGTTCGTTAGCATACCACCCAACCAACGGTGATTTACATAAGGCATACCACAACGCAATGCTTGTTCAGCAACGGCTTTACGGGCAGACTTTTTAGTACCAACAAATAAGATGTTGCCTTTATTTGCAGCCATCTGACCAACATAATTCATTGCGTCATTAAACAAAGGAAGAGTTTTCTCTAAGTTAATGATATGAATTTTGCTGCGTGCACCAAAAATATAAGGTGCCATTTGTGGATTCCAATAACGAGTTTGGTGTCCAAAGTGAACACCTGCTTCTAGCATTTGACGCATTGATACTGCGGCCATTCTTTTCTCCAAATAATTCCGGATCATTCCGGAAGGGTTACGCCTCCACCTATCCCGACTAGAAACCAGTTTTAAAAAAACCAGCACCCAACTAACCGTGTCGATAGATGTGAGTATTAAGTAAATGAACCTACCTTTATACCATATTTACTTTTTTACAACAATGGAATCTCTGTTAAAATTTATCTTTAAGCAAATCCTGTTAATATATTCATATCAACCCCCACAATAAGCAAGCACACAGCCATGTCAATCACCATAAAAACAGACGCCGAAATTGAAAAAATGCGCATTGCTGGGAAGCTTGCCGCAGAAGTTTTAGAGTTTATTGCGCCTTATGTCATCCCCGGCGTAACGACTAATGAATTAGACAAGCTTTGTCATGATTATATTGTTGATGTGCAAAATGCTATTCCCGCGCCACTTAATTACCATGGCTTTCCTAAATCCATTTGCACATCTATTAACCACACTATCTGCCACGGCATCCCTAACGAAAAGAAGCTAAAAAAGGGCGATATTATCAATGTCGACATTACCGTTATTAAAGAAGAATATCATGGCGACACGAGCAAAATGTTTTATGTGGGCGAAGTAACACCCCACGCCAAGCGCTTATGCGTGATTACTCAAGAGTGCCTAATGCTAGGCATAGAACAAGTAAAACCAGGCTGCACACTTGGCGATATTGGCCATGCCATACAAAAGCATGCTGAATCCAACCGCTACTCGATAGTTCAGGAATTTTGTGGGCATGGTATTGGCAAGAAATTTCACGAAGAACCTCAAGTTTTACACTACGGCAAGCCAGGTGAAGGCGCTACTTTAGAAGCAGGCATGATACTGACTATCGAGCCCATGGTTAATATCGGCAAACGCCATATGAAAGTACTTAAAGATGGCTGGACAGCCGTCACTAAAGATCGTTCACTTTCCGCTCAATGGGAACACACCATTCTAGTAACGCCGACTGGGCATGAAGTCCTCACTTTACGCCAAGAAGAAATATGAACAATTTAGCCCTCCACAACCTTAATAATGCACAGCAGATAAAGCAAGCCATACAAAAACATAACGACTACTTGAAAATCATTTTCTCCCCCGAAAAGCCGATTCTACCGCTACTGCGTGGTAAATCTCGCTTTATAGACCAAATGCTGAATATCCTATGGAGTCGCTTTATAATCCAAGCACCCGAAAATTTCGCCTTAATTGCCGTGGGTGGCTACGGTCGACAAGAAATGTTTCCGTATTCAGATATCGACATTCTTATCTTGCTTGACGACAACACTCCGGAGCAAGCAAAAGAACAGCTCAGTCCATTATGCACCTTCCTTTGGGATACCGGATTAAAGCTAGGACTAAGCGTACGCAGCACCGCAGAGTGCCTACAAGCTGCGACAGACGACCAAACTATTATGACTAGCCTAATCGAGTCTCGTCACTTAGCAGGAAACCAAGACCTTAGCACCGACCTCAGCACTCAATTATCAGAACACCCCCCTTGGAGCTCAGAAAAATTTTATAATGCCAAGCTTGAAGAACAGCACATCAGGCATCAAAAATTTCATGGCACGGCCTACAATTTAGAACCCAACGTAAAGGAAAGCCCGGGCGGCTTAAGAGACCTACAAATTATCGGGTGGGTCTTTAAGCACCATTACAAAACAGCGACTCTGCGCGAATTAACTCAATACGACATTCTTCCCCAAAGCGAATATGAGGAGTTATTTTCTGCACAGGCACTCTTATGGAAAATACGCTTTGCCCTACACTTACAAACAGGGCGCTGCGAAGATCGACTACTTTTTGATCACCAACGTGAAGTAGCGGCTTCTTTTGGCTTTACCGAACAGAAAAACAATGAAGGCGTGGAGCAATTTATGCAGCTCTACTTCAAAACAGTGATGCAATTAGAGCGCCTCAATGAGACCTTACTGCAATTTTTTGACGAACGCTGCCTGACTCACAATGAAAAAACTTACAAACCTCAAGCCATCAACGACAAATTTGACAGCATTGCCGGCTATATTGCTGCAAAAAGCGTCGGCATTTTCGAGGCTCACCCACGCGCCTTACTAGAAATTTTTATATTAATACAAAAAATCCCATCAATTAACGGCATTAGAGCAACCACTATTCGCCTTATCCGCAACAACTTACACCTGATTGACGACAACTTCCGTCAAGACCCACTTGCCCGACAATTATTCGTAGATATATTGCGCCAACCGCGTACGATTAACCGCGTACTACGCATGATGAACCGCTATGGCGTACTAGCCGCCTACTTGCCCAGCTTTAATAATATTGTGGCACGCATGCAATATGACCTGTTTCACATCTACACAGTGGATGAACACACTCTTTTTGTGATCCGAAATTTGCGGCGCTTTGCCTTAGAAAAACACAATGAAGAGCTCCCTTTTTGTAATAGTATTTTCCTATTAATCCCTAAACCCCACATTTTATACACTGCAGGCTTATTTCATGACATTGCTAAAGGCAAAAAAGGCGACCATTCCGAACTAGGCAAAGTCATTGCCCAGCAGTTTTGCATTGACCATAAAATATCAGCGCACGACACCAAATTAATTTGCTGGCTAGTGCGAAATCATTTAGTCATGTCAACTACAGCGCAACGCAAAGATATTAGCGACCCTGAAGTGATTCATGAATTTGCTGCCAAAGTAGGCAAAGTAGAAAATCTAAACTACCTATACCTACTCACCGTCGCTGACATTCGCGCCACCAACCCCGAACTATGGACCTCGTGGAAAGACTCCTTACTAAAAGAGCTCTATAGCGCCACCGCCAACGCATTGAGACGCGGATTAGAAAACCCGATTCTACAATTAGACACCTTAAAAGAAACTCAGTCCGACGCGCGCAAAGAATTACTTAAAAAAGGACTCTCAACAGCCAGCATCCAAAAAGCATGGAGCCATATCAGCTCTGATTATTTTCTACGCTACTATGCAGATGAAGTTATCTGGCACACTATTGCCATTAACTTCAACGCCGAAGACGACTTACCACTAATCCTCTTACGCCCACAAAACCAGCGCGGTAGCGCAGAAATTTTCATCTATGCTCAGCACAAACAGGAAGACTTTATCTTCTCGCGTTGCACAACCGCATTGGATAATCTAGGCTTAACCATTCTTGATGCGAGAATCATTTCAACTCAAGACGAGCAGTACACCCTCAATAGCTTCCAAGTGCTAGAGCAATCAGGCGAACCCATTACCGATTTACGCCGCGAATTACACATTTGCTCCGCAGTAAAACAACAATTAAGTGATCCCGCCAATACCCAACAAAAAAATCTGCATCATCATTCGCGCCAAGCCACCCACTTCCCCATTCGCACTCAGGCTCGTTTCCATCAAGACCCGCAAAATCGATACGATATTTTAGAATTAATCACCACCGACCACCCGGGATTACTAGCAAAAGTAGCTCAGTTTTTTCGCACCAATCAACTCAATATTATCAGTGCAAAAATTACCACTATAGGCAGTCGCGCGGAAGATATATTCTTTCTGAATACTCAATCTAAACAATTATTGAGTGACGAACAAATGCAAAACTTAGCTAAGGATTTAATCCAACTACTAAGTGCTCCCGTAAAATTAAACTAACACTTTAGTAGTAAGTGCCTGTTCATAATTAATTTAACATTCTTGTAGGGTAGAGTGAAGTGCCTGCTCTTTAGGCACGCAGGAAAACCCATCAATCTTACGAAATATGATGGGTTTCGCACAAAATCGCTCTACCCCTCCTACACCACAATTAATATATAAAAGGT
>CBDVDU010000023.1:0-16723 GCA_965372825.1 uncultured Gammaproteobacteria bacterium
AAAAAGAATTTATTTTAACCTCTCCTCACCCAACCCTCTCCAGCAGGAGAGGGCTTCAGGAATGTGTCCATTATTTTTACGCTGAGTAGTTACGAATTTCGATTCCTAAGCCAACCTCGCCTCATCCGTTTAAAGCTAGAAGGAATACGGCGAGGAGAGGTTTTACTTTATTCCCCTGATGTACCTGTGCCCTGCTCGTCTTTAATGCCTTGGGCAAACTTCAACTTCAACTTCTTAAAGGCCGACCATAAAGTCGTATCCATGACGACTTGATTACCAATAGATACAATGACTCGCGTTAGCTCAGGCATCTTGGTTTTAGTAGAAATCATGTAGATAGGCTGCACATATAAGATGGAATTATCACCCATCGGTAAAATCACCATACGTCCTTTTGCGACAGTCGATCCATGTTGGTCCCACAAAGTGAACTGCTCTGAAATTTCAGGGTTTTGATCAATCAACGCTTCTACTTGAGCCGGCCCATTAACTTGGATATCTTTACCAAATTTATAGATTTTGATATTAGGTTTGTAATCTTTATTATCACAAGTTTCCGTATCTAACGTACCAGCAACCCCTATCATACTTAAGTTACTACGATTAATCGGTGTCATGGGGTTAATCATAACGAACTCTTCTCTATCGTTACACCGGCCAAAATCCATGGTTTGATAATAAGGCATAACCGATTTTTTATTTACCTTAGCAAATTGCCATGTTTCTGCTTGCTCATAAAATAATGCTGGATCTGTTTGATGATACTTAGCATAAATCATCATTTGCATGAAGTAGAGTTCACGCGGGTAACGTAAATGCTCACGTAACTCATCTGGCATACTATCTAAACGATTGAATACGCCAGGGTAAGCAATACGATAAGCATTAATAATAGGATCTTGCGCGTCCGAAATATAATATTTTACCGAGCCATCGTAAGCATCCACCACTACTTTTACCGAGTTACGAATATAGTTAAAATGTGCTGTACCCGATAGGAAATTATCGCTAGCAAATTTAGACACCGGATATTTATCAGACAAGGTATAAGCATCTTGAACCCAATAAAATCGATCTTTGGTAACCACTAAGTAAGGATCTTGATCCAGATGCAAGAATGGCGTAAGGGTATTGATTCTTTCAATAATATTACGCCTTAATAAGACTTTACTCTGCTTAGAAATATTAGTGGAGAAAAAAATCTTCTCGTCACCAAAGTAAAAGGCAAATAATAGCTTTCTAAACATAGATGGAATCGGTATGCCCGCTTGTCCTTGATAGGCTTGGTTCACGCCTTTATCTGAGCCTGCCAAGCCCATAACATCCAAGTCATTAGGGACAATCGCATAGTTATACTTTTCCTGACCAAAATAAATATCTGGCGATTTAACGGAAAAGCCAACATTGGACTGCATATTCAAATCACGTAGATACCATAAAATGGGCTTTCCTGCGTCTTGCGCAGCTGGTGTCACTACTGCGCCATAACCATGGGTATAACGTAAATGAATATTTTCCCAATTTTTGGCAGCCTCCGGTAATTTATCGGGGCTCAACTCGCGTGCGGATAAATTAACTTGTTGAATATGGTCATTTAGGTAATAGCGATCTTCATCTACGCTTTGAAAATGATAATAAGGCCGGATACCTTGCAGTTGTTGATAACCATCCAATAAGTATTCTCTATCCCAGACAGGAATATTTTCAAAATGTTTCTGAGTGCCCCATAATTCAATATCTTTTGTTGCATCGAGCTTAACTTGGTAATCAACAATATTAATATTTTTTAGGTCATAAGCATCAAGCGTTGCCTTAATATTGCTTTCCATAAACTGCCCTTCCGTTAATACTGGGTTAGGCTTAACAATAAGTGAATTAATCAAACTGGGAATAAATGGCATATTTTGTAAGCCTAGAGCCAATAAAAATCCGCCAATACCGATAAAAATAGGGATTGTTGAGCGATGTTGTGGGGAGAAAATGTAAATCACAACAGCAACAAATACTGCCACAATAGAAACGATGCTAAGCCAGATTAATGGCAATTGATAACGTAACTCGACAAAACCTGGGCCAAAAAACACCGGCTCATGCGAATTAACATATAGTAATGAGAAGCGATCGAGAGCAAAACCCCAAGTCACAAATAATACGATAAAACCAATTAAAATCGTTAAATGAATTTTTGCTCCCAGAGGATACTCTTTATTCTGATTAGGTACAAAAACATGCTCTATCCAATACAGAGCAGTCACCAAGAAAAACAGAATAATAGAGGTGTACAGTAGTTCCTGCTGAATCAGCATATACACAGGATATGAGAATAAATAAAAGCTCACATCAAGTCCATAAACGGGCTCAGTTATTCCAGCAGAACTACCAAAAAAATATAATAAAGCCGATTCCCATTGGTCATAAAATGGAATCGCAATAACAATCGCTAAGATCAAGGATAAAGGTGTATAAACTCTTACTGATCCATACATAAAAGTATCAGCAAAAGACTGAAAACGCTGACGCTTATCAGCGCTTACAAGTATTTCATCTGGAGGACTTAAGCCTAAGTAGCGAGATGCAATCCAAAAATGAAAAAAGAAAATACCAAAAAATATAAGAGTCACACCACCGGAAAAAATAAACCGGTAGAGTAGCCGTAACCAAAAGTAGCCTTCAAAATTAAGCGAACGAAACCACCATAGGTCGACAAAGAAATCGAGAAAGACAAAAGAGAATAAAACATAGATGATGACAGCTAATACTGACAGCCCTATTAAAAAAGCGGGTAGCAATTTCCAGTTCCGCATGGAAGCCTCTTAAAAATAAAATGTTATAAACTATTATAGCAAGATCATGATCATTACATTTTTCATTTAAATGATCACTAAGCTATAAACTCATCTTTCTTGTTCAATCTTTGCAAGCAACTTACAAGCCCTGTTTAGCCTGTCTTTAACGTCATTATTGATATTGACGGGCTAAAGCCGCCTTACCGGACTGAAATATTTTATACATTTCTGTGGATGGGTAGAGTGGAATGCCTTCTTTTTAGGCATGTAATGAAACCCATCAACCTTATGCAGAATGACGGGGTTCGCAAAAAAATGCTCTACCCATCCGTAAACACGAAAAATATAAATGTAAATAATTATGCATATGTACTTAGCATCACTACTATTAAGTTAACGAATTGCCATTCAATAATAATGTGTCGTAGGAGGGGATTTTAGCCGTGACTTGTATAAAATCGCGGCTAAAAGCCCCTCCCACAAATATTCTCACAATCAAATGAGCTCAATCTTAACTTAATGGTAGTACTTCTAGAGCGAAGGCTATAAACCATCGCTCTCATAAAGTATTTAGCAAAAAATCTACACAGCTAAATCATTATCTTTAGGCCCCATTTGACGCTGCTCTTGTTTCCAAGCCCTATGCTCTAACATAATATCTAGCACTTCCTGAGGATCGTCGGTCACTTTAATGAAATCCAAATCTTCAGGTGAGATGGTTTCATATTGAACTAATGTGGTTTTAATCCAGTCAACTAAGCCAGCCCAAAAATCACTACCAAATAGAATCAACGGCAAAGGATAAATTTTATGCGTTTGCATTAAAGTCAAAGACTCAAAAAACTCATCTAAAGTACCAAACCCACCCGGCATACAAACATAACCAATGGAGTAGCGAACAAACATAACCTTACGCACAAAGAAATAACGAAAATCTAAGGAAACTGTTTGATAAGGGTTAGGCGATTGCTCTTGAGGCAATTCAATATTGAGACCTACCGTCTTATGATGTTTAAGAAAGGCACCTTTATTGGCAGCTTCCATTATGCCAGGACCACCACCGGTAATAATGGTAAAACCATTTTCGGATAATAATTTAGCGATTTCAGTTGTTTTTATGTAATACGGATTACTAGGTCTTAATCGTGCAGAGCCAAAAATAGAAATACCTTCGCAAATACCAGACAAACGATCAAAGCCTTCAGTAAATTCACTGATAATACGAAAAATTCGCCAAGATTGATCACCTTTTAAGTCATCAATAATACTAGCAGAGTCATGATGGATATTTGCACAATAATTCATTTTACCCCTATTTCTTAAGGTTGTGCTGCAATACATACTCACTTAACTTACGCATACTCTCACCTTGTATATTTGGAAAGCTGGGCATAGTTAAGCTACCGGCATTGACTTTATGAGCAATGTACCTTGCATTAATATTTTTAGGGTTAATTGACCAATAATACATTTTAGGATTCTCAGGTTCGCCAGAATGACATCTCGCACAGGCCTCTAAATAAATAGTTTTAGCGGGTGAGCTTTCTCTAGGCGTGTAGTCATCTGAGCAAGCCGCTAAACTTAAAGTAAATATCAATAAAATTAATTTTTTATACCGCATATCACTATTTCCTTTAACTTCCTGCTGAGTAAATTATTTTACCAGCCTGTATTGTATGTGTGACTTTACCGTGCATTGTTTCTTGCCAAAATGGGGTGTTTTGTCCACGACTTTGCCAAGTTTCCGCGTTTATTTTCCAGCTTTCGCTAGCGTTAAATACACACACATCAGCCATATTTCCGAGCGCTAAACTGCCTGCATCAATACCTAAAATCTGGGCAGGTTCGGAGCTTAATTTTTCGATACCCTGTGCTAAAGTTAAGGTTTTCTGCCCAACCAAACGCAACATTAACGGCAATACCGTTTCTAAAGCCGATATACCCGGCTCCGTTTCTGGGAATGCACCTAACTTTGCATCAACATCGTGCGGCTGATGGTCACTGCAGATACTATCAATTGTACCGTTTTGTACACCAACTAGCAGGGCATCTCTATCTTGCTGGCTACGTAATGGTGGAATAACATGATAATGACTATCGTAAGGCTGCATATCCTGGTCAGTTAAGTGTAATTGATGCATAGCAACATCAGCACTAACCGGCAAGCCTGCGACTTTGGCCTTAGCGATTAAATCCACCGAGCGTGCACTGCTTAAGCCTTGAAAATGCACACGGCAGCCCGTTTGTTCAATTAATTCCATACACTGCATTAAAGCAATCGTTTCTGCAGCTGCAGGAATGCCTGGCAATCCATAACGGCTTGCCATCGCACCTTCATGTGCGCAGCCCTCATTACTCAGAGCAGACTCTTGCGGGCAATATATTAATAATAAATCATAGGTTGCCGCATATTCCATCGCACGCCGTAAAACTAATAAATTTTGCAGTGCATGATGACCATGACTAATCGCAATACAGCCGGCTTGTTTTAAGGCATGCATGCTACTGAGCTCGGTGCCAGCTAATTTTTGGGTTAATGCGGCAATAGGGTAAATATGTGGATAACCACATCTCTCCGCCTTATCCTCAATTAATTCGACAACTGCGGGGGAATCAATGACAGGGATAGTATCAGGCGGAATGCAAAGGCTTGTAAAGCCCGCACTAGCAGCAGCTTGAGTCTCTGACTTCATAGTTGCTTTATGGCTTTGACCTGGCTCGCGTAAACGCGCGCTCAAATCGACAAAACCTGGGCAAACAATATGCCCTTGCGCATTAATGCTAGTATCAGCAGTAAACCCATCAGGCGCTTGCATGATGCCGACAATCTTACCCTCTGCAATATACAGCGAACCTTGTTGATCAAGACCATTTATCGGGTCAATAATATGCCCATTAACAATTTCAATACGCATTATTCTGCACCTCTATTGCCATTCATGGTCATGGATAAAACGGCCATGCGCACAGCGATACCATTGCTAACTTGTTGTAAAATGACAGATTGCGGCCCATCAGCCACGCTAGAAGAAATTTCAACACCGCGATTTATTGGCCCAGGATGCATAACAATGGCATCTTTATTGGCAATTTTTAGCTTTTCACCGGATAAACCAAAGCATTTAAAATACTCACTTTCACTGGGTAAAAATGCACTATTCATACGTTCTTTTTGTAAACGCAACATAATAATCACATCGACATTTTTTAAGCCGGCTTTCATATCATGATAAACAGAAACACCTAAATCTTCGACTTGTGCAGGCAGCAAGCTCTTAGGTGCAATCACTCGAACCTCTTCAGCACCGAGTATATTTAAAGCAAGTATCTGCGAGCGTGCGACGCGTGAATGTAAAATATCGCCTACGATGGCAACGCGCAAGCCAGAAAACTGTTTTTTAACACGACGAATAGTAAACATATCCAGCATCGCTTGTGTTGGGTGTTCGTGCTGACCATCACCGGCATTAATAACATTAATATGTGGCGCTGTATGTTGAGCAATAAAATGTGCCGCGCCGCTAAGCGGATGGCGCACAACAAACATATCGACCTGCATGGCCTCCATATTACGAATAGTATCCAATAAACTTTCGCCTTTTGAGGTCGCAGAAGTCGCAATATTCATGCTTAATACATCAGCGGAAAGGCGCGTTGCTGCTAATTCAAACGTGGCACGCGTGCGCGTACTATTTTCAAAAAATAAATTAACAATAGTTTTGCCGCGCAGTAAGGGAAATTTCTTAATATTTTGCTCGGAAACATCCGCAAAAGATTCCGCAGTATCTAAAATGTCGGTCAGTAAGGCCTTATTTAAACCTTCAATACTTAGAAAATGGCGTAATTTACCTTGTGCATTTAATTGTAAATTTTCAATCGCGA
The DNA here is from genome assembly GCA_965372825.1 of uncultured Gammaproteobacteria bacterium. Taxonomy (GTDB): domain Bacteria; phylum Pseudomonadota; class Gammaproteobacteria; order Methylococcales; family Methylomonadaceae; genus Methyloprofundus. The sequence goes on from CBDVDU010000023.1 coordinate 6,669, forward strand.
GCATACCTTCTCCTTTCGATCATGATGTCTAATGGCTCTGGCCCCGTTAGTTTAATACGTTGCCCATCAGCCAAAGAAATTTGTGCACCAACACAATCAGGTCGAATAGGAACCTGCCTACCATCGCGTTCAATTAAGACACCTAAAATAACTTGATTTGGTCGGCCAAAATCAAAAATTTCATTTAAGGCTGCCCGTATTGTTCTGCCCGTATAAAACACATCATCAATTAAGATAATATCGCGTCCTTCAATGCTGAAAGGGAGCGTGCTTTGTTTAACTTTAGGATGCATGCCAATCTGAGAAAAATCATCTCGATAAAAAGAAATATCCAACACAGCCAAAGGCTCTTTAATATTTAGCCAATGATGTATTTTTTCTGCCACCCAAACACCCCCCGTATGAATGCCGATAACAATAGGATCGGTAATTTGGCGCTGCTCGATAAGCTCAATCAGGGATGACTCTAATTGATTGAATAAAACGGGGATTTCAATGTGTTCAATAGCCATTTTTTATTATTGTTGATTTAACCAAGATTGAAGAATTAATTGCGCTGCTAATTGATCTTGAACTTCCCAGAGTTTACTCGCATTTACATGCAGATCATCATACAGCATTTGTTTTGCCTCAAAAGTAGATAGAGCCTCATCTACTTGGAAGACAGGAAGGTTATAGCGACCATTTAATTGGCGGCAGAATTTTAACATTCTGGGGGTAATAATATTATCACTGCCATCTGCTTGACGAGACACGCCCACCACTAAACCAGTCGGCTGCCACTCACTAATTAATCCACTAATTTTATCCCAATCGGGGGTTTGATTGCGCGAACGAATAGTCATCAGCGGACTGGCTGTTTTAGTCATTAATTGACCAACGGCAGTGCCTATTTTTTTATTGCCAAAATCAAAGCCCAGATAAGTTTCTGATTGTAAACCCGCCAGTACAGGATCTTGTTTATGCATGGCCCGTTTGCGTACTTAATAAGTTAATATCCAGCCCCATTTTATGGGCCGCGGTATTCCAACGCTGACTGATCGGGGTGTCAAAAACAACGCTTTCATCATAATGCGTATTGAGCCACGCATTTTCTTTTATTTCTCTTTCCAGCTGCTCTTCTCCCCAGCCAGCATAACCGAGAGCAATTAAAAACTTTTTCGGCCCTTGATTAACGGCAATGGCTTTTAAAATATCGCGTGATGTTGTTAGCGAAAGCGTGTCTGATACGGGGATACTCGACTCCCAAAGTTCTTCTGATGTTTGATGCAAAACAAAGCCGCGTTCTTGTTGTACAGGGCCGCCAGCAAAAACCGGTAGCTTGGCTATTTTTTCATCCTCGACAGAGATATCCATTTGCTCCAAAATATCACCCAATTTCATTTGTAACGGGTGATTAATAACCAATCCCAAGGCACCTTCACTATTGTGCTGGCAAATGAAAGTCACACCATGAAAAAAGTTGGGGTCTTTTAAATTAGGCATTGCAATCAGCAATTGATTTTTAAAGGAGCTAGTTTCTTGCATAAACCTTTATTTCCTAAATGGTTATTTATCAGAGTAATTATAATGCTTATGAAGCTATTAATAATGATGACAATACAATGTTTTCAAAACGCTTGATAGCGCTTTATTGTATTTTGCGTAATAAAATCGCTGTTTTTGAGTAAGTGATTTCTATAACACTAAATTCCGCACGCCATATCAGGTAAATCATCGCGCAAGCCCATCGCATAGCGATTAAAGTAATTCTTTAACCAAGCACTCTGGTTTACCCAGCTCATGCCTGTGCCACGCAACTGACGAAAAGCTTCATTATCAGTCGTATACATTTTATTAATCATATCCATACTGCTCATCATCGCCAAGTTATCGCCTTTACGCCAGCGCTCATATTGACGTAAAGTTTTATGGCTACCAGTCGGCCTGCCAGCTTGATCCGCCTTAATGATCAGTTCTGCAATAGCCGCAGCATCTAATAAACCAGCATTGGCTCCCTGCCCTGCTAAAGGATGCATAGCATGCGCAGCATCACCAATTAAAACAAAATGATCGGCGCTATATTGCTGAGCATACTGAAAACGCAGAGGAAAAGCTCCGCGCGGTCCAACCGTTAGCATTTTACCTAGAATACCTCCGGAAGCGTGCTCTAAAGTTTGTAGAAAATCTGCATCAGATAATTTTAAATAGTCTTGCGCGGTATCGTGACTCAGCGTCCAAACAATAGAACATTGACCATTTTTTAAAGGTAAAAGTGCCAGCGGACCTTCAGGTAAAAAACGTTGCCACGCGGTAAATTGATGGCTGTTTTCACTACTGATAGTCGCAACTAAACCATCTTGTTTATATTCCCAGCCTGTTGTTTGAATGCCAGCCATCTGGCGTAAAGCGGAATCGCGCCCATCTGCCGCAATAACCAGATCTGCAGCTAAAATGGTGCCATCACTGAGGACTATGTGCGCGTTATCGTTATTAATCTGTAAATCAGCGACGGTTGCCGGACATAAAATTGTCGCGCTAGGCAGTGAGTCCAATTGATCCCATAAGGAAGCGACGGTCACTCGATTTTCGACAATATGCCCTAGCTCTGGAAATTCAGTATCTGCGGCATCAAAGTGCAAAACACCCGCACTATCAGCATCCCAAACATGCATATGATCATACGGGCCAATACCGCGTTGCTCCATTGCATCCCACGCGCCAACAGCACGTAAAATATTTTGCGAAGCACGCGTTAAAGCCGAGACACGAATATCGACTGGATCTGCGGGCCATGTTCGTGCAGGATTTCTAGCATCCAATAAAGCGACATCAATACCCGCTTGCGCTAAAGCACAAGCCGCCGTTGCGCCAACAATACCGCCACCAACAATAATTACCGCGTATTTTTTAGTCATACTCGTCTCCGATTACCGATATTCGGCATCCGTGTATTTAAGCCCATGGCATAGCGCGCCAAGTGCTTTTTAGCGCCAGGAATACTGTCTAGTAAAGCTAACCCTGCATTTCTTGCAGCAGCAAGCGATAGCCATTCATTAGAAAATAATTTGACGACACTATCGGTAAAATTAATCACCGTATCATGATCTTTTTTACGCTGCTCGGCATAACGCTCCAGCATGGAATGAGCACCTATATCAGCTCCAATTTGTGCCGTTTCAAGAATAATTTCCGCTAATTGCACAACATCTCTGAGGCCTAAATTAAAGCCTTGCCCCGCAACAGGGTGTAGTTGATGAACTGCGTTACCTATAATTACGGTACGACCTGAATGCATGCTTTGCGCTCGGATCAGGCTTAATGGAAAAGAGCGTCTCGGTGCTGCTAGGCTGAATTGCCCTAATTTATAACCGAAACACGCCTGTAAACTGGCGATAAATTCCTCTTCGCTATCCATCATTAATTGCTCAGCTTCTTCTGTGCTGCGCGTCCAAACAACAGCATAGTCTTGCTTTATCGGCAACAAAGCCAGTGGGCCCTCGGCAGTAAAACGCTCATAAGCAGTATTATCATGCGCTACGTCAGTTTTAATCGTTGTGACAATTGCGCTCTGCTGATATTCGGTAATGCTTTGCTCTATATCTAATAGCTTTCTGATGGTTGATTGACCTCCATCAGCGCCCACGACTAACTTGGCAGATAAGTTAAGTGAAGCATCTTGTTGCTTTAAGCTAATATGCGCAAATTGATCATCTGCAGCAATACCCATAACCCGTGCGGGGCAGATTTTCGCTATGCCTGCTTGTTCGACTAGGTCGGCGACTACAGTTTCTAAGTCACGCGCGGTAATCACATAACCTAGCGCATCAACAGCTTCTTTTTTTGCCGAAAGACGTGTTTTGCCAAAATGCCCTTGGTCTGAAACGTGTATGTGCTTAATCGGTGTTGCCTGCTCTTTTGCGTGCTGCCAAATATCTAAGGCTTCAAGCATGCGCACTGAACCGTTAGCCAGCGCTAAAGCACGGTCTCCCGCAGGCGAATCGTGCAGTTGCTCGCGCGTATTAGCCTCAACAATAGCAATTTTTAAATCACTGTTTTGTAAAGCCAATGCCAAGCAATTCCCTGCGAGACCGCCGCCGACAATTAATACATCATAATCTTGCTTCATGTTTAAGTTCTCTTTTAGCCGTTATTGCATAATTGCTTCAATATCAGCAATAGTTTTGGGTATCGCTTGCGTTAAAACTTTATAACCTTGCTTGGTAACCAAAACATCATCTTCTATGCGGATACCTATCCCACGCCATTTAGCCTCAACTCCAAGACAGTTTGTCGGAATATACAGCCCCGGCTCTATGGTTAAAACCATACCTGGCTCTAAAACGCGCCATTCATCATCAATTTTATAATCCCCAACATCATGAACATCCATGCCTAACCAATGACCAATACGATGCATATAAAAGACTTTATAGCTTTCATCTTCGATTAATTTATCTACTTCGCCCACAAGTAGGCCAAGATCGACCAAGCCTTGAGTTAATATTTTAACTGAAGCATCATGCGCGTTATTCCATGGCGTACCAGGCTTTATTTCATCCAGAGCCGCCAACTGAGCACCTAAAACTAATTGATAAAGTAATTTTTGTTCTACGGAAAAGATACCATTAACCGGAAAGGTACGAGTAATGTCGGCCGCATAATGATCACACTCGGCTCCGGCATCAATGAGTAGTAAATCGCCATCATTTAACACTGCTTTATTTTCTACATAATGCAATACGCAGGCGTTTTTACCGCCAGCAACAATAGATGGATAAGCAACAGCGCGCAGGCCATTATCTATAAATTCATGAATAATATCGCCTTCCACTTGATATTCATAACGTCCGGCTCGGCAATTACGCATAGCGCGAATATGCGCTTTAGCAGAAACATCGGCGGCTTTTTGCATCAGTTTAATCTCAGCAGAGCTTTTGATTAAACGCATTTCATGTAGCGTATGTTCCAATGAAACCAGCTCGCCTGGCGCATTAATTCCACTGCGTGTTTGACTACGAATATGCGTAATCCAGTCCATCAGCTGATGATCTAATTCAGGATCGCGACCCATGGGATAAAAAACCTTATGCTTATTCTCTAATAAACCAGGCAAAATATCACCCAAATCAGTAATCGGGAAGGAATCATCCGCGCCATATATTTCAGTCGCCCCTTCTAGTCCGGCATGAGCACCTTCCCATAAGGCTTTTTTCTCATCAAATTCTTGGCAAAATAAAATATACTGACCTTGTTCGCGCCCAGGAATAAAGGCAGCTAAAGCGTTAGGCTCATTAAAGCCAGTTAGATAATAAAAATCACTGTCTTGGCGAAAAGGGTAATCAACATCACGATTTCGAGTTCGTGTATTGGCACTGGCAATAATAGCAATATTACCTTTCCCTATTTGCTCCATTAATTGTGCGCGGCGTTTTTGAAATTCTTGTGCTTCCATTGTTGCCCCTAATGTAAAGTCGTCTTGTTAGCGACATCTTTAACAATATCGCTTAATTCGCTACGAATTAGCATCGTAGAAGCACGCAAATATTCTTGAATTTCAACCAACGAACTTTCCATCTCGTTATCCTCCTCTTCTATATCCGCATCCAACTTGGTAAATTCAACTACATCTTTAATGATGTCTTGGGCATCACTGGACCACTGCTGGCTATTACTAGCGCGACCTAAACCGAACAAAAAGCCACGGCACCATTGAACTAAAGCCATACAACGAACCGCTAGACTAGACTCTTCTTCATCAGGCAAATACAAATCGAACAAAAATTCATCACCCGCTAATAACTCTTTAGTTTCATCAAATAAGTTAATCAAAGCATATTTATCATCTTCTAATAAGTGCGCATCTTCAAAAAAAGCCTCGGTCATCCATGAACTTGCTTCAGTAGCTGGATCAAGGCATAGCATAGCCGTTGCAATGCCATGCACTTCGGCAGCACTCTCGGCCGCGTCTCTTTGTAAAATGATTGAATTAACTTCAGAATAGCTCATTGCGTTTTAGAATAAATATTAATGACAGTAGTGGGATAGGGTTGGCGTAACTAGCGCTAAAATTTTTGGGTAGCTATGCTAACATAGATATTAATGTTATAAACTTTTCAGAAAAAACAATCGATCAGTATAGCGCTTTTTTATTAGTTATAGGTCGTTTTTGGTTTTAATTAAATGAGTCGTCTATGAGTACAAAAAATAAATCATTTGATATTACAGAGCTTGTAGATAAGTTAGAAGAGTTAATTCAGCGCTATGCTTCCATTAAGCAGGAAAATACTAGCTTAAAAGTAAAGCAAGATGAATTAGTTAAAGAGAAAGCTAAATTGGTTGAAAAAACCAACTTAGCGCGCAACCGTGTAGAAGCAATGATTAGTCGTTTAAAAATAATGGAACATGGCTCATGAGTAAGCAAGAAGCTCCCGTCTCACTCACTATCCTTGGCAAAGAATATAAAATCATGTGTGCCGCTGAAGAACAGGAAGATTTAATTGATTCAGCACATCAATTAGACGAACAAATGCGCAAGATTCGTTTAACAGGCAAAGTATCTGGCGCTGAACGCACGGCAGTACTCGCCGCGCTGAACTTAACACATGAACTAATGCAAGCGAAAAAAAGCTCTATACCTGATGGATCAGGGATAAGCAAGCAGTTAAATAAAATGTATCTTAAGATCGAAACTACGCTAAAAAACGTTTAGAATACTCCACGTATCTCCTGTCGCGTTCGACAGTGGGGTGGGTGTTCCTTGGACCTGTAATTACCCAGGGAATTGACTCGTGTACTGGTGTGCATGTCCGCTTGCGGAAAGCCTGAAATGCAAGATAGATTCCCACTTGAACCCTTCGGTTCAAGGACGATGCTTCGCATCGGCGCATACGGGAGATACGCTTTTTATTCCTCAACTATGTTAGCTTTCATTCAGAGCTGCTACGTCTTCTTAATCTCGCATTTATACCCTACTTCCATTAAAGCTTAGCTCCAGTCTGAGCTGACTTTAGTTAGTAACGCACACGACAACCGCAATAAAACCCCTTGCACAAGCCCACTAAATACACGGGAGGCCTAAGTATGTTAATTAGAAAAGTAGTTATTGCTTTAATTTTTTGTCTTATCAGTCTTAATCTTTATGCATCAGATGCGGCACGCGAAGCGCAGTATGCCAGAGAGATTTCCGCAGGCAATACCAAGGATGAGATAATTTGGCTCGGCGAGCCCAATAAACCTTTCTTGGTACTCTATAGAGAATCGGAAAAATCAGGTTTTAAAGGAACGGCCATTTTACTGCACCACATGGGCGGAACCCCTGATAATGACCCGCTTATTTATACCCTAAGGCGTGAATTGGCAAAGCATAACTGGGCGACCTTTGCATTACAAATGCCCTTACGTGAAGAGGGGGCGCCAGAGGCAGATTATTACCCATTATTTCCTGAAGCAAAACAAAGAATTGATGAAGCAACGCGCCATTTAGCCTCGCATGGTGCAGAATCTATAGTCTTGGTAGGTCATCAGCTAGGCGCATTAATGGCTTTATACGCCCAAGCGAATAAGCCTATGCCAGAAATAAAGGCAATGGTTACTATTGGCTTAAACGCGCCTGAAACAGACAGTAAAAATGCGCAAACACTCGAATTTATTAAGCAGGTTCGCATTCCCTTTTTCGACATCTATGGCGAACAAGACGGCAGGGATATTGTTGACAGCGCTAGAGAGCGACGTATTTCAGCACGAAACAATCAACAGTACCGTCAATTCCAATTAAACCGATCTAGCTCACCTTACTGGAATGATCAGGCTTTAGTTGTTAAGCGTGTCTATGGTTGGTTAAGTCATTATTAACGGCACCCGATAAAAGCGACTAGCCTTGCTTAAATAAGACTAAAAAATACTGAAATATAAGCTGGCTACGTATATACTGGAAAATTTCAATCTATTCCTTGCATAGACGCATAAGGTCAACGATGAATATTCATGAGTTTCAGGCAAAACAACTATTTAAAGACTACAAAATACCTGTTCCCGAAAGTATAGTTGTCACTTCTGCTGAGCAAGTATTGGCTGCAGCACAAACGCTATCCGGCGATAGTTGGGCAATCAAAGCACAAGTACATGCGGGCGGCCGCGGCAAGGTAGGCGGCGTTAAAATAGTCAAAACAGCTGCCGAAGCAGTTGACGCGGCAAATCAAATGTTAGGCCAGCAATTAATTACACAGCAAACGACAGCTACTGGATTACCGATTAATTCTGTTTTAATTGAACAAACAACAGCGATTAAACGCGAATTCTATTTAAGTTTGATTATCGATCGGCACTCAGAAAAATTATGTTTTATCGCTTCCGTAGCAGGCGGCATGGATATTGAAGCTGTTGCCGCTGAAACGCCAGAAAAAATCATTAGCCTATTTATCCACCCGGCGGCCGGATTACAAGCTTACCAATGTCGACAAATTGCCTTTACATTGGGCTTACAGGGCGAGCAATTAAAAGCGCTACATCAACTAATGACAGGCATGATACAGCTATTTGTAGATAAAGATGCGAGTCAAATTGAAATCAACCCTTTAGTTGAAACAGAGGCTGGCGATTTACTCGCTTTAGATGCAAAAATAAATTTTGATGACAATGCCTGTGCCTTGCATAAGGATATTCTAACTTTGCGCGATACCAGCCAAGAAGACGAAAAAGAGAATATCGCAAAACAATTTGACCTTAATTATATTACTTTAGAAGGTAATATCGGCTGCATGGTCAATGGCGCGGGGCTTGCGATGGCGACAATGGATTTAGTGAAATTAAAAGGCGGCACACCGGCAAATTTTCTTGATGTAGGCGGCGGCACAACCACAGAAAAAGTAACGGAAGCGTTTAAATTGATCGTCTCTGATAAAAATGTCAAAGCCGTTTTAGTTAATATATTCGGCGGCATTGTGCAGTGTGATGTGATTGCTAAAGGAATTTTAGGCGCATTAGCGCAAATTAAAACTGACTTGCCCGTGATTGTCCGTTTAGAAGGCACTCATGCCGAAGAAGGCCGCGCACTGCTCCATAATGTCGCGCCTAATATTATCCCTGCGGAAGATTTAGATCACGCAGCCGAACAAGCCGTTGCCCTTGCCGGAGGTGCTGCATGAGCATTTTAATTGACCAAAATACCAAAGTAATTTGCCAAGGTTTTACCGGCAAACAAGGCACTTTTCATGCGCGCCACGCTTTAGATTACGGCACTAAGCTAATTGCTGGAGTAACCCCAGGGCGAGGCGGCTCAGAACATTTGAGTTTGCCGGTTTTTAATACCGTGCAAGAGGCCTATGATGTAACACAAGCTGATGCCAGTGTGATTTATGTGCCGCCTTTTTTTGCTGCTGATGCGATTTTAGAAGCCGTAGATGCAGGCATTAAGTTAATCGTCTGCATTACGGAAGGCATTCCCGTTTTACATATGCTGCGTGTTAAAGCGGCAATGCAAGACAGCGGCGCTTTATTAATTGGCCCTAACTGCCCCGGAATTATCACACCAGAGCAATGTAAAATTGGCATTATGCCCGGCAATATTCATCAAGCTGGTTCTATCGGCATTGTCTCGCGCTCAGGCACTTTAACTTATGAGGCGGTACACCAAACCACGCAACAAGGCTTGGGACAAAGTACTTGCGTTGGCATTGGTGGTGATCCTATTCATGGCATGAACTTCATCGATGTAATTAGCCGATTTCAAGCGGACGACGAGACCCAAGGTATTATTATGGTCGGTGAAATTGGCGGCAGTGAAGAGGAAGAGGCGGCTGAATACATCAAAAACCATGTTACCAAACCTGTGGTTTCTTATATTACTGGTTTAACAGCTCCAGCGGGAAAACGTATGGGGCATGCGGGAGCGATTGTCACTGGCGGTAAAGGTACGGCTGTGGGTAAAGTTAATGCACTCAAAGCCGCTGGCGTCGAAGTGGTTAACTCTCCCTCAGCAATGGGTATAGCAATGAAGGAACGGATATTAGCTAGGTAAGCATAACTGTTCACAGACCCTTATAAAAATATCGTCATTCCCGAAGTGTTTAATCGGG
>CBDVDU010000024.1:0-16434 GCA_965372825.1 uncultured Gammaproteobacteria bacterium
AAACGCTTAGCAATAATGGGGTCATCATTGGTATAAACCATGATATCAAAACCATCTTTAACCAATAACTCTGCTGCCGCTAAAGTCTCTATAATATCCGGTAATAAGGTTTTTTGATCAGCCAGAACTTCTAATTTAACTAGCTTATGCCCACCTAGTAACTCTCGCGCCAAACGACATGTTCGAACCGCATCATCTGCAGTAAAACAACCAGCCGTATTAGGCAAAATAGTATATTTATCCGGCGAAATTACATCCAATAAATTTGGCTCACCTGGGTTCTGGCCTATATTTGTACGTCTAATAGCAACTGTTACAATTTCCGCACCACTCGCCTCTATCGCCAAGCGGGTTTCTTCTAAATCCTTATATTTTCCAGTACCGACTAATAAGCGCGACTTAAACTCTTGACCGGCGACAGTAAAGCTATCGCCTTGTCCACCGCCAATCGCCTGCACAACTTCGACATGATCACCGTCCTGACAAGTCGTCTGCATATATTGATTAAACGGTAAAATTTCTTTATTTAATTCAACAGCAATGCGTTTATTATCTAAACCCAAGTCGCTAACAATATCCGCGATAGTACTATTTTCTGTATATTGCTTAGTTTCGCCATTTACATAAACATTCATGCTTTTTGTTCCTGTTAGTTTTTTACTGTTCTTCTTTTTTGTACGGCAACGGCCAGATTCTTCAATAAAGTCTCGGTATCATTCCAGTCTATACAAGCATCAGTAATGCTTTGCCCATAAACTAACTCTTGACCCGCCACAACACCCTGTCGCCCTGCTTGCAAATGACTTTCAATCATCACTCCCATAATACGATGATCACCACTCGCTATTTGTTCGGCGACATCCTCGCCAACTAATAACTGCCGTTGACACTGTTTTAGGCTATTAGCATGACTCAAATCAATCATAATATTAGCTTTTAAACCAGCTTTTTCCATGCTTTGTGCGACCTTATCAACACTAACTGCATCATAATTAGGGCCGTCATTGCCACCACGTAAAATCATATGCACATCTTCATTACCGGTAGTCGAAAAGATAGCTGAATTGCCTGCTTTAGTCACCGATAAAAAGTGGTGCGGGTGCATTGCTGCCTTAAGTGCATCATTGGCAATAGCGACAGTGCCATCCGTTGAATTTTTAAAACCTACAGGACAAGATAATCCCGAAGCAAGCTCTCGATGACACTGACTTTCGGTAGTTCTTGCGCCAATTGCACCCCAAGCAATTAAATCAGTAATATATTGAGGAGTGATCAGATCCAAATATTCAGTAGCGGCTGGTATACCTTGGCTATTCAAATCCAACAATAGCTGCCGCGCAACACGCAAGCCTTTATTGATATTAAAACTATCATCTAAATCAGGGTCATTAATCAACCCTTTCCAGCCTACCGTTGTTCTCGGCTTTTCAAAGTAGACACGCATAATAATATGCAAGTCTTGCTTTAATTTATCTTTAATAAGTCGGAGTTTACTTGCATACTCAAGAGCCGCCTTAGGGTCATGAATAGAACAAGGCCCGACAACCACAACTAAGCGATCATCTTGACCACTTAAAATATTATGCACGGATTGGCGAGACTGTTCAGTGGTTTTAGCGGCGACTTCAGTCAGCGGCAACTCATCATGAATCAGTACCGGAGCCATAACCCCTCTAGTCTTACGGATTCTTAAATTATCAGTATTAAATTGGCTTTGCATGGCTCACAAAAAAACGATTATCACAATTAATTACAATATTTTAACCTAAAATTGGGCATTAAGTATGGAGTTTGTCAAAAATCACATGCGATAACTAAGTTTTACTCTTTGTCCGCGATATATTCAGTAATTATTAGCGTAAAACCGTGTTCCTTCACACTAGACCTAACTAAAAGCTTAGATTATTAGTTCGACATTTAATTGCTAGGGCATTTGAAACCTTGAGCTACAAAAAGGTTATAATTCGACCATTACATTTCTTTCGCAATTCAGGAAAAATCATGCAACATACGCAAAACTTAGTTCATGGCGCTGGTCTTGGTTTACGCCGCTCCTTTCTTGACGAGGCACTGGCTAGTCCGCTAAAAAATGTCGATTTTTATGAAGTTGCACCAGAAAACTGGATGACCTTAGGCGGCAAGCTAGGTAAACAGTTTAAAGCCATGACTGAACGTCATCCCTTTGTTTGTCATGGCTTATCTCTATCCATCGGCAGCACCGACCCACTCGATGAAGACTTTGTAAAAAACTTAAAAAGCTTTATGCGTGAGCATAAAATAAAATTTTATAGTGAACACTTAAGTTATTGCAGCAACGGTGGACACTTATATGACCTTATGCCCATCCCCTTTACTGAAGAAGCAGTACATCATGTTGCACAACGCATACAACGCGTACAAGACATATTAGAGCAAAAAATCGCCATCGAAAATATTTCTTATTACGCCGCGCCAGGGCAAGAAATATCCGAAATTGATTTTTTTAATGCGGTAGTTGAAGAAGCGGATTGCGATGTGCTGTTAGATGTTAACAACATCTATGTAAATAGCGTGAACCACAACTACGATGCAGAGCAATTTTTACAATCTATCCCTGCTCAACGTATAAGTTATGCGCATATTGCTGGGCATTATGTTGAAGCCGAAGATTTTCTAGTTGATACTCACGGTGCAGACATTATCGACCCTGTATGGCAGTTACTAGAAAAAGCCTATGCTTTATACGGTGTTTTTCCGACACTATTAGAAAGAGATTTCAATATCCCCAGCGTCTCTGAGTTATTAAGCGAAGTAAGCACCATCCAATCCCTACAAAATGCATGGCATACGAATAATGAACAACTCTCAGCCTAAAATCGACTTCAAAGCCAAGCAAGCTGAATTTTCAGCCTATATCCGCAATCCTGACACTAGCGCATGCCCGAACGATATTGCTCCACAACGCATGCAAATGTACCGTGAGTTATTCTTTAATAACGTAGAAGGCTTTCTATCCAGTAACTTTCCGGTATTGCACACAATATTAGACAAGGAACAATGGCAGCAGTTGGCACAAGACTTTTTCAGCCAACACCAAAGCACTACCCCTTATTTTTCAGAAATACCTGAAGAATTTATTCTGTATTTGCAAAACGAACGCCAAGCACAAGCAGATGACTACCCCTTTATGTTGGAACTAGCGCATTATGAATGGGTTGAAATGGCATTATCTATCGCACAAGACACCCTACCTGAAAAGTTTGTCGACCGAGCATTATCGCTCACACAAAAAATAAGCCTTTCGCCCTTAACTTGGCTTTTAGCCTATCAATACCCTGTGCACAAAATTTCTCCCGAGCATTTACCTACAGAAGCACCCGAACAAGCAACATACCTAGCTGTTTATCGAGATGATTTAGATGAAGTGAAATTCATTGAACTAGCACCGATGAGTTTTCGTTTATTGCAGACCTTACAAGACCAGAAAACTAAACTTATTAGTGATTGTCTACAGGAAGTATTACCAGAAAACAGCCCAGAAACACTACAAAATTCCGCGATTGAAGCATTACAGCAATTTTTAAATAAGCAGCTTATCTTTGCTAAATAACCAAAATAAGAAACGTGTGTACATGAAACAAGTTGCAACCGTCAAATTGATCTCAGATCTTTAGGAACGTGCATGAAATAACATCCCGAAATTATAACGCAGGATTTTTGCTTCAGATGGAATGATCTCATGAGGCGCATAGTTATTCTACGTAACGAATGAGATCATTTCAGCTGGAGTAAAAAGACAAGTTAGAAATCGGGAGTTTGTTTCATGCACGTTCCTTAGCCTGTACTTTAGGTAGCAGGCTAAAGACCTGCGCCCCACATTCTGCTTAAGTTATTTTATGCTCATTCCTAAGAAATACTCGGCATGCTATCTTTAAACTCGCCAGCCTGCCGATCCTTAATAACTTTATCCCACGCAAACACTTTGCCATTCATCGTGATATAAATCCCAGCCGGTAGTAATTGCACGGCAGTCAATGCACAACCTAGATTAAACAACGCATCAGACTGACTAATCATATACGGCACCATCGCACCCACTAAAACGATAGTTTTATCAGTCATTGACTTGGCTAAATAGCTTGCACTATCGACCATAGTATCCGTACCATGGGTAATAATAATTTGTTCTGCATCCGTTGCGCTACAGGCTTGCCTTAATGCCTCTCTATCCGTCTCAGTCATATCCAGGCTATCTTTAAGCATTAAAGGCTGAAGGTCTATGTCTAGCTTGCATCTTGACTGGTGCAACATTGCCGGCAGATGTGTCTCTGGAAAATACAACTCGCCATTTAACTCGTTATAGCGTTTATCAATTGTGCCGCCAGTAATAATCAGCTTTATCATTGTATTTTTTGTAATTGTGCCACTGCCGCTTTGCCAATCTCAGTTTCAGGTTCTTTATCGATGATTCGTTGTACAACAGAAGCACTCGATTGATCCAATAAAGCAATGGCAGCAAGTCGAACCGAATCATAATGTGCACGCAAAGCTGCAAGCTCTCGCAGGTAAGTACTTGCTTCGCGCAACTCGTGCAACATTAGCTTTTCTGGATCACCAGTAAAAAGCTCACGCTGCAAATCGCCATGACGAGTTTGCTCACGCACCAACTCTCTAGGATCTAGTTTGGGTATCTCAGTAGGATCACTGCAACAATTACTCATAATTCCCCCTTTAATTTAAAAATTTTGCCAGACCATCATGCCTTAATGTCCATGGTGCTCCAGTCTCTTTTCTATATTAGACTGCAATAAAAAAGTCTGAACAGCAGATGAGTCTCCTTCAAAAGCAAGACCATAATCATATATCGAATTATCTTTAGCAAAGAAAAACCAAGCTTTCTTAAGCGACTGAGGTTCGCCTGACTTTCTTTTTATTTTACTAACTACTGTGCTTTTTTGCTGAAACACATTATTTCTATCAAAACTAATTCTCGATACGACACTATCCTTTAAATTTAAGCTTATCCGGCCTCTAATTAACATACCATTTTGGCTTATATTTAATAATTCAACATACTTAAATGGTCTTCTGCCCTGACAGATATGCACGCTAATATCCTTACGTTTATAGCGTAAGTTTTTACGCGCAAGGTTTGCAATAGTTACCATAACAAGCCCTCCTCACTACCTCTTAAAAATACTAGCTACCTTTAAGTCGATACCTATTTATGTAGGGTATGCATTAAATGTATAGCAAAAATACTTAGAGAAAAGGCCGAATTCTCTTCTCTCTAAGGAATCAAAATTTAATAATATCCGCAAGCACTGCCAGTCCTTAAAGGACTGGCAGTGCTACATAACCTAAGGTTTCGTGTTTTATTGAATGTGTATTTCTAAGCTTAATATTACTCAATCCCAAAACCGAGCGATTAAACACTCAATAATACATCAACACCACAAGCTGGACAAATATGCGTAACCGGTAGGTCTTCTTGATTCTTCCATGCTGCAAGTGCTTCTTTTTTATCACCTGAAACGACGAAAATCAGCTCATTTGTATTACTTAGTGCTTTAGCGCTAATACTAACCCGATCAGAAGGTGGCTTAGGAGAATTATGTACTGCATGAGTTAATTCATCTGCATTATTCACATGCCCTGGAAATAAGCTGGCCGTGTGACCATCTTCACCCATACCCAATAAAACCAAATCGAAAGTTCCAGCATCAGCTACTACCTGTGCATATTGTTCTGCACCCACTTCAGCGCCTAACTCTGCAGGAATATTATGAATTTGTGCTTTTGGAATTGCGACTAACTCCAACCATTTCTGCTCGGCCACTAAACTATTACGCTCAGCATCATCCACAGGCAAACAACGTTCATCACCATGATATATATGCCAGTTACTCCAGTCAGCCTGCTTAGCTGCCAATAACTGATACGCCTTGACAGGTGCGGTTCCTCCAGCCAAAACTAATTTAAAAGCCCCTTTATCAGCAATAGCCTTATCAGCCGCCATTAAAATGCGCTGACAAACCGCTTCGGCAAGCAATTCAATTGAATCAAAAGGCTTCCAGTTTACTACTTGTGTCATTTTTCTTCCTATAAGGTATTACGCCAACTCTGGCTTTCTTTTTCAAATAAGCGGCGCTCATTCGGCCCCCATGAGCCCGCCGGATAGGTTTCAATATAATCGCGATCAACCGCCCATTTATTAATAATAGGATCGACGATTTTCCACGCATATTCCACTTCATCATATCTTAGGAATAAAGAACGATCACCTTCAATCACATCTAATAATAAATCTTCATAGGCATCAGAGGCTAGCTCGTCTTCATTGCGAAAACTCGCATCCAGATTAGTGACTCGCGTGCGCATTTCTAAGCCCGGTTCTTTAACCGTCATTTCCATACGGATACATTCTTCAGGCTGTATACCTAATAACAACCAATTTTGCTTAATTTTTTCCGCTTGCGTATGGGCAAATAATTGCGAAGGGGCATGTCGAAAACAAATTGAAATCGTCGATTGCGCTTTTTCCATGCGTTTTCCAGTACGCATATAAAACGGCACACCACGCCAACGCCAGTTATCGACATAGAGCTTCATCGCGGCATAAGTTTCTGTCACGCTATTTTGCGGAATACCTTCTTCCTGCAAATAGCCATTCACTTGCTCACCCTCAATTTTACCCGGCGCGTATTGAGCCCGAAAGGCTTGAGCATGCACAGCCTCTTCAGGAATAGGTCGTATCGACTTTAATACTTTAACCTTTTCATCGCGTAAATCTTCTGCTTCCATAGAAACTGGCGGCTCCATTGCCACTAAGGTTAGCAATTGTAATAGGTGACTTTGCAACATATCACGCATTGCCCCCGTATGATCGTAATACTGACCTCGACTGCCAATCCCTAATTGCTCTGAATGCGTAATCTGAATATGGTCTATATAATTTCGATTCCACAAGGGCTCGAGCATTGCATTAGCAAACCGAAACACTAAAACATTCTGTACCATACCTTTACCTAAATAATGGTCGATACGGTAAATTTGTTCTTCTTTTAAATATTGGCTGATTTTGTTTTGTAAAGAACGCGAACTTTCTAAATCAGTGCCGAAGGGCTTTTCAATAATGACGCGACGCCAAAACTGACTTTCATCCAATAAATTAGGAGCACTTAAATGCTCAATAACATGACTAAAATCGGATGGGTTAATCGCTAGATAAAAAGCCATATTCTGTGGGAACTTAACAGGATCTGTTAGTAATTGCGCTAGACTGCTATAGCATTCTGCTTGCTGCATATCACCTTTATGATAATGCAGACGTGCAATAAATCGCTTAAATACCTGCTCATCAATACCGCCGCGTGCTTTAGCTTCTAGCATATCACGCACTTCAGACACCCATTTGTCATTGTCCCAAGGGCGACGGCCTATTGCGATGATTTTCGTGTCATCATCTAAACGGTTTTCAATATCCAGATGATATAAAGCAGGGATTAATTTGATACGCGCTAAATTACCTGTTGCACCGAAAATCACATAAGTACAGGGATCAGTTTTCACTCAAAACTCCTTTTAAATGATTAAAAAAATCAAGGATAAAGATTATTAATGCGTAGATTAGAATGAGCCTAAAAATAAGGTAATCCGGCATAGAAAATTCCTTGCCGGATTACCCTTTTTAATGCTTCACGATAAAACTCATCTAACCTACGTAGATAAATTTACGCCGTATAAGTCGTAGAAGCCATTTTACCGCCCGTTCCTGTCCAGTCAGTATGGAAGAACTCGCCACGAGGCTTATCTAAGCGTTCATAAGTATGCGCGCCAAAATAATCACGTTGCGCTTGCAATAAGTTTGCTGGCAAACGTGCACTGCGATAGCCATCGTAATAAGCCAATGCAGATGAAAATGACGGTGTAGGCACCGCTAATTGCACACCTAAAACAACCGTTTCACGCCAGCCAGCATCAGCCACTTTAATTGCATCGTTGAAAAAGTCAGCTAATAATAAGTTTTCCAACTCAGGGTTATTATCATAAGCCGCTTTAATATCATTTAAGAACTGACTGCGAATAATACAACCACCACGCCACATAAGCGCAATACCACCGTAGTTTAATTTCCAGCCATATTCTTTTTCAGCCGCACGCATTAAGCCAAAGCCTTGCGCGTAAGAAATGATTTTTGCAGCATAAACCGCATCACCAATCGCTTTAATCGTAGCTTCTTTGTCGCCAGAGAATTTCACATTCGCTTGCGGTAGGATTTTTGAAGCGCGAACACGCTCTTCTTTTTGCGCTGATAAACAACGTGCAAACACAGATTCAGCAATCAAAGTTAATGGCGCGCCTAAATCTAGCGCATTAATTCCTGTCCATTTACCCGTACCTTTTTGGCCTGCTGTATCTAAAATTTTATTAACTAAAGGCTCTCCATCCTCATCTTTATAGCCCAAGATGTTGGTGGTAATCTCAATTAAATAGGAATTTAATACGCCTTTATTCCATCCAGCAAAAATCCCTTGAATTTCACCCGCACTTAAACCTAAACCTTCCGATAATAATTGGTAAGCCTCGCAAATAATTTGCATATCGCCATATTCGATACCGTTGTGTACCATTTTCACATAATGACCAGCACCCTCTTCACCAACCCACTGACAACATGGCTCACCGTCTACTTTCGCAGAGATCGCTTGTAAAATTGGCTGTACGATTGGCCACGCTGCTTTATTTCCACCTGGCATAATTGAAGGCCCATTACGCGCCCCTTCTTCACCACCAGAAACGCCAGAGCCGACATATAAAATATCTTTTGCAGCCAAATCAACCGTGCGACGGTTACTATCCGTATATAAAGAATTACCACCGTCGATAATCACATCACCAGCAGATAATAGAGGTGTTAATTGATCGATATAACTATCAACCACGTCACCCGCTTTGACCATTAACATAACCACACGCGGACTCTTCAAGCCATCAACTAATTCTTGTAATGAATAAGTGCCCGTAATTTCAGTACCGGCCGCTGGACCTGCTAAAAAGTCATCTGTTTTTCCTGCTGAACGATTATGAACCGCCACTTTAAAGCCATGATCATTCATGTTTAAGACTAAATTCTGCCCCATGACCGCAAGGCCTATTAATCCAATATCCGCTTTCATTATTTTGCTCGCTCAAGTTTAAAGGTAAATAATAATACATTATGACCGTTTGAAGTCTAAACCAATATACAACAAAATAGCCATTTCAGTATAGTAAGCTGACAATAATCAAAAAAAAACACGGCAACCAGCCTTTTTACAAGACAAGTAAACCGTGTTTTCAATGTAAATCTTAACTTTTATTTTCTAATTACAACTTTTTCGCCAGTACAATTACCATTATTGTTAAGCCATTTTCTTATTAGCTCTTAATCCAATAAGGCCAAGCATTAGCAGAAAAACCGAGCCAGGTGCGGGCACAGCCGAAACAGCAAGAGTCGATGGAGCTGAACTAACAGTCATTGTATCGATATAAAACTGATATTTGTTTTTATCACGTTTATTTGGGTTATAAAAAGCAAAACCTTCACCCAATAAGCTCGATGTAAAATTACGATCAAGGTCATATTTTGCCCACTCTCCCCAAATACCATTTAACAAAATAGACAATTGAAATTTCCCCTTAAATTTTGTTCCATGTCCACCATTACGGAAACTCATTTCATCTAAATTAACTGTTTGATCAAAAGTCAGTACTAATTTTTCTTTATAAGTAACATTATCATCAGAACTTGGGTCACATTGATTTAATCCTTTAACCTGATGACAAACACCCAAGCCAGCATTACCGCGATCTAAATAGGCATAAGAATTTGAATTAGCCCACTTATTTTTTTGTTTATAATAACCCGTAGCCTGCAAAGTGATACCATCTTCTGTTACTCCAAAATCTTTATAGCCCCTCTCATGATAGCCATCAGCATCGGCATCACTGTCTGCATAAGACATAAAATAAAACGTTGCTGCACTCACTGAAGCTACATTAACCAGAGTTAATAAAATCGTCGAAACAAACAGTTGATACGCTTTCATACGCTTATCCTTTTGGATTACACAACCCAGCTATCTTTAATATGACAAAAGACCTGAAGCTTTCCGGCCCTGCTTTGCAGCAGGTGTGGCAATAAAAAATTCAAATTACAAATCTTATATTGCAATCCTGATGCCAACTTTTAAAAGCCTTGAAATACAGCTGTATTGAACTAGAATAACCTCACTAGACTGACATTTTTGTCAGCGCGCCTGACAACGCTGACAGGTCAAAATGACAGTCATGACACCCTTGTCTTAAATTAAAGATACTATGCTTGAAAATTCAATTTCACTTGAGTCTCTATTAGCAACGCATGAACGTCCGTTTATCATTATTGATAATACTTTGACGATCGTAGGATTAAATAAAGCATGGGAACAACAATTCTCTGTTTCTAGAACTGACTTTATTGGCCAGCCCTGCTGCAATAAAGCACCTCATTGCCGACATCAGCAATTATTCCAAAAGCTAGAGGCTTATGATGCAATTGAAAATCAAGCAGACCAACAGCTAACAATACGCGGCTACCCTCTCCTAGATAACGATGGCAAAATCTACTTGGGAGAGTCCATAACGCAAGCCACAAACACATTAAAAACCAGCGACATGCAAAATATGGCGGGTAGTTGTGCAACATTTACCGCCTACCAACAAAAACTCAGTCAAGCAGCTAAAACACGAGCGCCTGTTTTTTTAATGGGCGAAACAGGTACAGGTAAAGAGCTTGCCGCTGAATTTATTCATCAACACTCCAAATGTAAAGAGCATGAATTAGTCGTAGTAGACTGCACCGTACTCAGTGATGACTTATTTGAAAGTGAACTTTTTGGACATGAAAAAGGCGCTTTTACAGGAGCAACCAGCGCAAAAAAAGGACTCTTTGAATTGGCCGATAAAGGCACTTTTTTTCTTGATGAAATAGGTGATCTGCCTTTAACACAGCAACCTAAACTATTACGCGCCTTAGAGTCTGGTCAGTTTAGAAGAGTTGGCAGCACAACAGCCTTAAAATCAAATGTGCGTATTATTTGTGCAACGCACAGGAATTTACCTAGCATGGTAAAAGCCGGGCAATTTCGTGAAGATTTATATTACCGCTTATCCGTATTTCCCATACAAGTACCGCCATTACGTCAACGATTGCACGATATCCCTGAAGTAAGTCAGTATTTATTAGCGCAACTGAGTCAACGCGATGAGCAACAATATAGCATTGCTAAACCTGCTCTAATTAAGCTGTTAAAACATACGTGGCCAGGCAATATCAGAGAACTAAAAAACTGCTTACAACTTGCCTGCAGCCTTTGTACGGATCAGCATATAACAGAAAATGACATTACTTATATGCCGCAACAAAGCCAAGAGATTGAGTATATCCAGCCCTCCAAACCGGAATCACACAACAACACAAACCCACTAATACGAATGGAATATGATGTGATCAATTCGTTGTTAAGTAAATACCAAGGTAACCGAAAGCTTATTGCCGCCGAAATGGATATTAGCGAACGCACGCTATATAGAAAACTAAAACGTCTCGAACTTAACTAATTAGGATACCGATATGGAACCATCGCTAATTAATTGGACGTTTCAATGCATAGACAGCAAAAGCGCGCCAATAACTCCGCCGGTTGACTTAAGAGCCGCAGTGAGTCAAATCAAGCAACTGCCCCCTCTACCTGGTATTGCTGCACGCATTATGAAACTAGCAGCAGATCCATTAGCAGATGCACGTAAATTAGCTGCTATTGTCGAACTAGACCCCTTACTGACAACACAAGTCATCCGCTGGGCTGGCTCCCCTCTATATGGCTATAAAGGCAAAATTACCAGCGTACATGACGCGATCAGTCGTGTACTCGGCTATCAGTTTGTCTTTGATTTAGTCTTGGGCTTATCGGCATTATCGCCACTTAAAGCCCCAATAGAAGGCATCATTGGCACTCGTGCATTTTGGACACATGCTTTAGCAAGCACGCACTTAATGACTGATTTAAATAAAAAACTGCCTGCTGAGTATAGATTCGAAACGCAAACCGTTTTTTTCGTCGCCTTAATGCACAATATTGGCTTACCGCTATTAGCCGACCAATTTATTAAGGAATTTAAAATACTCTCTGACCTAGCAGAAGCAAACCCCTCACTGAACTTATATCAGTTAGAAAAATTTTCTTTAGGGGTAAATCATGCAGAACTGGGTAGCTGGCTATTAAAGTCGTGGGATATGCCACCTGAAGTGGTTGAAGTGGTATACCATCACCATAACCCGCATTACCGAGGTAACCACTATCAACTCAACTTACTTACCTATCTCAACGACAGCCTACTAGCGCATATCAATATCGGCGATAATCATGAAGCTAACAACACTGATCAAGCCATTCAAGAATTACGGCTAAGCTCAGCAGACTGCGACAATGCACTGACCAAACTACAAAGTGAACTAGATAGTATTAAAGCGATGGTTGGGATATGTTTAAATAGCTGAGTTGCTCAACTTAAAATATTTCTAAGAAACAAACCAACATTATCATTCCTACCTAATTAATACCTGAAAATGACTACGCCTGACAACTGCCTTTGCGGCTCCGACCTTTCTTATGATCAGTGCTGTGGACTGCTACATTCCGGAAAAAGCCACGCGACCACAGCCAAAGCTTTAATGCGTGCACGCTTTACTGCCTATGCAATGCGTAATGGAGATTATTTATTACAAACATGGGATGCGCCTAGCTGCCCTGAAGCGATCGATTTTTCCAAAGAAACTGGCGAATGGACCAGCTTAGATATTATTTCCACTAAAAAAGGCACAGAAAAAGATAGCAAAGGTATCGTTGAGTTTAAAGCCTATTTTACTCAGGATGGCGAAGCAAAAGTAATGAATGAAATCAGTCGCTTTGTAAAAAAACAAGGCCACTGGCTTTACCTAGATGGCAAAGTTAAATCTGTCGGCTCGAGTGAAGGACCAATGAACCAAGGACTGAATGCGCCTTGCACCTGTGGTAGTGGCAAAAAATTTAAACGTTGTTGCGGTAAAAACTGAAACTATTGGGCGAACTGAAGTCCGCCTTTGCAATCAGCGGTTACGTACTTATTCTATATTATTGGTAGGGCGTGGCTTTAGTCCGCCAATGCCACGCATCGACTCTAAAGGCGGGCTAAAGCCACGCCCTACCGTTTTCATTTGTCCCGTGTAAATATAATAGCCCAATCAACTATAGCGGCAAAACAAAATCATCAGGCTCATCAATCACCGGATTGACTAAAGAACCAACATGCTCAATCTCGATTTTTACCGTTTGCCCTGCTTTCATATAACCGCGCGGTTTCATTTTAACGCCAACACCACTGGGCGTGCCAGTAGCAATAACATCCCCCGGCTCTAAAGTCATCGCCTGTGTTAAATAAGCAATCATTTCATAGCAATTAAAAATCATATGCTGGGTATTCGATGATTGACGTAATTCATCATCTATCCATGTTTTTAAATTTAAGTTATGCGGGTCACTGATTTCATCTGTAGTGACAATCCATGGCCCCATGGGTCCATGCGTATCAAATGACTTGCCTAGCGTCCAAGTTGGCGAGCGAAATTGCCAATCACGTACCGAAACATCATTGACCAAAGTATAGCCCGCGATGACTTTATGCGCATTTGCTAGTGAAACATGCCGGCAACGCTTTCCGATAACAAAAGCTAACTCCACTTCGTAATCTAACTTTTCCGATACTTTCGGCACATGAATAGCCTCACCTTGAGCAATCACACAAGTACTTTGCTTAGTAAAAAAAGTCGGATATTCTGGTTTTTCCAAAGCTGTTTCAGCAATATGATCCGCGTAATTTAAACCCACGCCTAAGAATTTACCCGGTCTTGGAATAGGAGCCAATAACTTAACGTCACTTAAAGCGATACGTTGCTGTTGGCCATCGATTAATTGCTTCAACGCGTTTAATGCTGGCTGCCCTGCCGTTAGAAATGCTAGCATTGTTTGTGGAATATCTGCCTGCCCTAAACTATCAACCACAGCATTATCGACCACTGCGCCTACTCGGCTGACACCTTGATAAGTAAATGTTACTAATTTCATTATTAAACGCCTATAAACAAATTGGCTACTATTTTAAAACGGACCAGCTAAAAATGGTAGGGCGGACTTTAGTCCGCCATTGCTAAAAAAGCTGACTAAAGTCCGCCCTACTATCTTATTAATGCTTCTTATTAGTACCTAGCCAAAAAGATTTAAAAAATACGGCTATTTTATTTTGGGATGAAAGCCAGAGACGGCTATTTGCAACTGATTCAATGACTCTAGAGAGGGCGCTTTTGCATAACGCACTTTGACATAGAGCCGAGTAATCTGTGCAAATGCTAATGCGACCTGTGGCTGATTCTCAGTAACGCGTTCTAAAAAGTCGTTAGCCCCTTCATTTTCCGCTCTAAGCAAACCCACAGTAGCTAATTTAGCACAGGCTTTTAAGTAATAAATTTGCGCGGCGTCTAGCGCTGTTTTTTGTTTGCGAAACAGCATAATAGCTAATATTAAAATGACCGTTGCTAATAAGCCTAGCAACCAATAGAACATTTTTTTAAAGCCGCTAATACCTATCTTAGATAAAAAACTCGCTTGATTTTGGCGATCATAATTAATAATCCAGCGATGCCAACTATAATCAACACTACTCCATAAGTTACGTGCTTGCTTGAGCAAGGAAAGCGTCTGACTATCTAATTGTATCGGCGCAAAACTCACGGCATTATTGGCGATTTGCTGCTCAATATTAACATCTTGCTCAACCCGCTCAGGCGCAATAGCCGTTGTCGGGTCATAGCGCACCCAACCTTTACCAGACAACCAAACTTCAGCCCAAGCATGGGCATTTGCCTGCCTTACCTCTATAAAGCCACCCGTCTCATTATATTCGCCCCCCTGATAACCGCCGACCACACGCGACGGTATTCCCGCAACTCGCATCAAATAAACAAAGGCTGTTGCATAATGCCCACAAAATCCAACTCGCGTATCAAATAAAAACGTCTCAATCGGATTTTCTTCCATCAAGGGCGGCATCAAGGTGTAATAAAATTTATTCTGGCGAAAATGCAAAAATAGGTTACTAATAAAGGTTTCTGGTTTTTCTGAAAAGCCGCCTAATTGCTCAACTAAATCTTTTACTCGCTGCTCAGGCGGTTTGGGTAGCTGCAAGTTATCTCTAAGCTCTGTCTTAGTAATGTAGCCCGTATTGTAATTTACATAGGAACTAATCTCATATTCTGCGCGTTTATTAGCTGGTTCAGAAGTAAATAATTGGTGGTTGCCATTCTCATATAAAGGCCACTCAAAAGCAGCAGGCATATCCAACGCAAACACCCAATTTTTACTTTGCGGCTCCATTAAAATTTTATATTGATAAACATCACCGGAAAAACTTATCTTATCCAGGTGCCGCTTAAAATACTTATTTTTGGTTTGCTCCCATTTTTTGCCATCGGTATAGGAGAATACGGGGCCGCGCCAGTATCGTTGCTTATTACTTGGTATGGCACCAGAAAATTTAGCGCGAAAAACTCGCTCTCCCGACAGCCCTAATTGACTGATCGAGCCTGGCTCTAAAGTATCGCTCAAGCCAGTCAAGGCTTTGCTCTCTTCTTGTAAAAATGACCAACGCGGTGCTTCAAGCCGAGGAAAAAAGATAAACAGAATAATCGTTAAAGGTAAGGCTTGAGCTAAAAACTTCCCAGCTACCTTTAATGATTGCAAGTTACCCAAACTACCACTATTAATGCAAAGTAAAGTACCTAACAAGCTAATACAAACGAGTAAGGTATAACCCGCCATAAGAATATTCTGCACATATAGAAATTGAGAAGCAGCAACAATAAAGGCTAGATAGGTAATTAAGTACAAATCACGCTGGGTTTTAATTTCTAGTAATTTCAATCCTAATGCAGTGACAAAAACAGCCGTCCCCGCATCACGACCAAACACACCTTGATGCATGACGACCAATAAACCTATACCACTCAGCAATAATAAAAAAACCAGAAATTGATTAGGCAAATAAGCAGGTCGCCAGACGCCAATAGCGCGCCATATCAGGAGCACAAAGAAAAAACTAATAACCGGGATAGGCACATGAAATATATGCGGGAAGGTGATTAATCCTATAGAGCTAAGCAAAAAAATAAGCGTCCGTTGATTTATTGTTTGTTCCATAAGTTAATACTTCCTCTCATTTTTCTTGTCTGCCCTTAGTTAAGAAGAAGAGCTACGAACTTAAAGCCTGACATTTTATATTGGTAGGGCGTGGCTTTAGCCCGCCAATGTCGCGCACCTACTATCAAGGCGGGCTAAAGCC
>CBDVDU010000025.1:0-16230 GCA_965372825.1 uncultured Gammaproteobacteria bacterium
AAAGCATTTTGGCCAAAATAGACTTGGTTTTGCCATTTTCGTGTGCGCGACAAGGTGCGCAAGGGTTCTTTATCGCTTTTGGCTGTTTCAGGGTCGATTTGCGGGACTGAGCAGCGCGAGCAGGGTTTAGGCAAGCGAAAGTTAATTTGACCTATACTGATTTTTCGCCAAGTATCTTCCGCGTAGCTAGCGCAGTCAGTAATGACTAAATTAGGTCGAAAGCGTTGCATAGTTAGATTCAAGCTCATCTGTTGGTTGAGTAAGGCTAGCGATGCTTCAGAGGTGATTAGAAATGGAAAGCCATCACTAAAAGAGGTTTGGTCATTGGCGAGGGCGTAGTTTTGATCGACTGTACGAATACTGTTTGTAGCTTGATACACTAAACGGCAGGGCATTCGTAAGCAATCACTAAACCATTGATCTGCTTCTGGGCTGATTAATTGTGCTGGGCACTGGTCATGCCAGATTGTGGCTATAACTGTTTCTGTGGTTTGTGCAGGTTCTAGGGATAAAATTAAATCTTCTTGTTTAGGTGCTGATACGATCAGTTGCTGGTCTTTAATCTGGGTTTTTATCAGCGCCATTTTAGGGGCGTGGCGCTGTGATAAGAACTGCTGTTGGTCGTCAATCAGCATCCACTGCCGATCGTATTTTAGTCCCGTCTCAGTAACATCCCATGCGTTGACCTGAATACCGGTAACGGATTTAATGGGGTAAATGAAAATAGTGCTGAGGCGAGGCATGAAATTAGCCTAATAGGCTTTTGACTGCTGTATCTGTCACTTTTCCAGCCTGAGCATAAATAGCTTGGCTAGGGTCTTGATCTATACTGCTTTGTAGTTGGTCAATTTGCTGTTGCGGATCTATATCCGTTTCAGGGCCAACTTCAGTGTTTTCATTGTCAGTGCTAGTAGAAAGTGTGATTGCGGCGGCAGAAAAGCTCACTGTGTCAGTATCAGTGCTTTGTAGCGTGCTCGCACTCGAGTTTTCTGTTGTCGTGCTGGTTTCGGCAGCCTTAATAGCTGTAGCATTAATAGTGCTGCTTAGGCCTGAAGTGTTGATTTCCATGTTAAATCCCCCCTTAATTAAGGTTTATTGCTCAAATGCAATGGTAAAATCTGCTTCATCAGAAATTATGTGGTCGATAGCTGTATGTTGCGTTTTATCAAAGACTAAACCATATTCAGTTGTACTGTACAGGCGTGCCACCTTTGCAGGAATTGTGCAGGAATAACCCGTAGTTAGTTTTAGATTTAATACTACTTTAGTGTCCATTGATAGTTTGTGTTCAATGGCTATACAAATCCCTTTGGAGCTAATGTCTAAAACATTGACTGGGATAGGTTTGCTCATTTTAAACCACTGCTTTAGAGTGAGTGTTGCTTTAATGTCGCTTTTTCTATAGCGAACTGCTTTGCGCAAACTTGCTGTAGTGGCCTCACTTAGTGGCGCGAAAATATCGTCAGACATATTTAAAGAGTAGCTATAGAGTTCATATTTACAATAATAGCTTTTATTAATATAGAATACCAATGACTATTTTTATGAACTTAATGTAATTTCAAGAAAGTTCTGCTATTTTACTATAACTAGACTATATTTTTATGTGTACTGATTCAGATTTAAAGAGATGATATTTAATTTATTGCGTTTATTTTTGCTGCCAATGCTGTTGATTGTTGCTTTATTTAGTGGGCAAGGGCTTGCCGAGACTAAGCAAGAGATAAAAATTGCTTATTTAACTCAGGAAAAGCAAGTGCCCGCAGCCTTGTCTAATCTTGAGCCTTTTATTGCTGATAAAGGCTTGCAAGGTGCGTTATTGGGTATAAAAGATAATAATACGACGGGGCAGTTTACTGGACAGAATTATTTCTTAAAACAAGAAGTTGTACCTTTAGGCGCTGATGTGAAACAGGCATTTAGTGCTTTATTAGAAGAAGGTTATCAATTAATTATAGTTAATTTACCTGCTGCTCAATTAGTTCAAGTTCAGCAACGCAATAATAATCAGGCGTTACTTTTTGATGTCGCGACACGTACGGATGCTTTTCGGCAGACACAGTGTTTACAGAATGTATTGCATATCTTGCCTAGCCGAGCGATGCGCGCTGATGCTTTGGCGCAATATATGTTGAAAAAACGCTGGCGCCGATGGTTTTTAGTCGTCGGCGCAACACCTGAAGACGAGCTTTATGCGCAGGCAATAAGACGTTCAGCTAAGCGTTTTGGTATGAAAATTATTGCCGAAAAGAAATGGTTGCACAGTTACGATGCGCGGCGCACCGCGCAGTCGGATATCCCGGTATTTACCCAAGTTGATGACTATGATGTATTGGTTGTTGCTGATGAGCAGGGCTTATTTGGTGAATATATTAGCTACCGTACTTGGCTACCACGTCCAGTAATAGGTACTCAGGGTTTGGTGGCTACTGCGTGGCATCGTACGCATGAGCAGTGGGGGGCGGTACAAATTCAAAATCGCTTTAAAGCATTGGCGGGTCGGCCGATGGAAGAAGAAGATTATGCTGCTTATTTGGCTGCGCGCGCGATTGGTGAAACAGTGACGCGTACTCAATCCGTCGATCCTACTCAGGTAAAAGCGTATCTGTTTAGTGAGCGCTTTAAATTGCAAGGCTATAAAGGTAGGCCGCTAAGCTTTAGAGCGTGGAACGGGCAGTTACGCCAGCCAGTCTTATTGGCTGCACCAACTTCATTAGTTGTTGCACCGCCTTTAGAGGGTTTTTTACATCCTAAAAATGAACTCGATACTTTGGGCTATGATCAGCCTGAAACTCATTGCCAATAAACAGGAATAAGCATGGAAATTAAAGCTATTTTACTCAGTAGTCTGTTGTTATTTACTTCGCTTGCGACTGCTGAAACAGTGTTTGTTACGCTAGAAAAAGATAATGCCATTGCGGTGGTTGACCCCATTGCGGGTAAGTTGATTAAGACGGTTTATGTAGGACAAAGACCACGCGGTATTGCGCTTAGTAAAGATCAGCAGACTTTATATATCGCGACTAGTGATGATGATGCGGTGATTGAAGTGGATGCCAATACTTTGCAAGTTAAAGGTAAATTGCCGTCGGGTGAAGACCCGGAAACGTTTGCTATTAATAGATTAGGGACACGCATGTATGTGTCTAATGAAGATGATAATCAGGTGACTGTGATTGATTTGGTCACGAAACAAGCCATTCACCAAGTGGCGGTTGGTGTAGAGCCTGAGGGTATTGCGGTAAGTCCTGATGGAAAATGGATTGTTAGTGCCTCTGAAACGACCAATATGGTGCATTGGATTGATGGGGTAAGTCATGAAATTAAAGCGAATACTTTGGTTGATCCAAGGCCTAGAGCCTTAAGTTTTACTGCTGATGGACAGCAATTATGGGTGACTTCGGAAATTGATGGCACTTTAATGGTGATTGATGTTGCCAGTAAAGAGATCGTTCAGCGTGTGCATTTTTCTGTGCCGAGTCTGGGGCGAGAAAAAATTCAGCCTGTGGGTGTGGTCATTGATGATAAAAGGCAGTGGGGCTATGTTGCTTTAGGTCCCGCTAATCGCGTTGCCGTGGTTAATGCGCAAACCTTTGAGGTGGAAAAATACTTATTAGTTGGTGCGCGTGTTTGGAATCTCGCGTTTTCTCCTGCACAAGAGCGTTTATATACCACTAATGGCGTAAGTCATGATATTTCAATTATTGATTTAGAGAATCATAAGGTAACTAAATCGATTGCTGTTGGTCGTTATCCATGGGGAGTTGCTGTAAAGCCATGAGTGATATTGCATTAGAGGTAGTGAGCTTAAGTTTTGCTTACGGTAAAAAACAGGTTCTACATGATTTAAGTTTTCAGGTTAAAGCGGGGCAATGTTGTATTTTGTTGGGCCCAAATGGGGCAGGGAAAAGCACTTTATTTTCTTTGATCACTCGATTGTATGCTTATAGGCAAGGTGAGATTAATTTAGCGGGCTTTAATATCAAAAAAGCTCCATTAAAAGCACTGGGAAAATTAGGTGTAGTGTTTCAGCAAACGACCTTGGATTTAGATTTAACCGTACAGCAAAATTTGCGCTATCACGCGGCTTTGCAAGGTATAGGCAGAAAAAAAGCCAATGTGAATATTCAAGAGCAATTAGAACAGCTAGGTATGTATGAACGTCGGGCTGAGTTGGTGCGTCAGTTAAATGGCGGTCATAGACGACGGGTGGAGATTGCGCGCGCTTTATTGCATAAGCCGAGTGTGCTCTTGCTTGATGAGCCTACTGTGGGCTTGGATGTACCAAGTAGAGAGTCAATCGTGCAGCATGTGCATCAATTGGCGCAAGAAACTGATTTGGCAGTGTTGTGGGCAACACATCTTATGGATGAAGTGTATGACGCTGATAAAGTGGTCGTTATTCATCAAGGTAGCTTGCAAGCTCAAGGGACTAAAGTAGATATTATGCGTAAGGCTGGAGTGGATAACCTTAATGATGCATTTTTTAATTTAACTCAAGGTAAAAGCTAATGCGTATTTTTCATTATTGGTATGCCTTGTGGGGTATTGTTGCTCGGGAATTATTGCGTTTTGTTAAGCAAAAAGAGCGCTTTCTTTCAGCTTTGGTTCGTCCTTTAATTTGGTTGTTTATTTTTGCCGCAGGGTTTAGAGCCGCTTTAGGGATTGCTATAATTCCGCCGTATGAAACTTATATTCTGTATGAAGTGTATATCACTCCTGGTTTAATTGGCATGATTCAGCTATTCAATGGTATGCAAAGCTCGCTGTCGATGGTTTATGATCGTGAAATGGGTAGTATGCGTATTTTATTAGTTAGTCCTTTGCCGCGCTGGTTTCTACTGGTATCTAAATTATTAGCGGGTGTTTTTGTTTCGGTTTTACAGGTTTATGTGTTCTTGGGTGTTGCTTGGTTTTATGAAATACAAGCACCTTTAGAAGGCTATTTATGGTTGTTACCAGCCTTATTGTTGACGGGGTTAATGTTGGGCGCATTAGGTTTGTTGTTGTCGTCATTTATTAAGCAATTAGAAAATTTTGCGGGGGTAATGAATTTTGTTATCTTTCCGATGTTTTTTATGTCCACTGCACTGTATCCTTTATGGAAATTACAAGAATCCAGTGAGTGGCTATATAAGTTAGCGGAATATAATCCTTTTTCTCAAGCAGTCGAGTTTTTAAGGTTTGCTTTGTATGGACAATTTAATCAAATGGCTTTTTACTATACGGTAGCAGCATTTGCGCTATTTTTAGTTCTTGCTATTATTGGTTATAACCCTTCAAAAGGAATGATGCAGCGAAAAGGCCGGTAACATGCTTTTTTGCGCAAAAAATAAAATGAGGAATATGTGAGAAACTCTTTTTTTCTGGTGACCCCTGCTCAAGAGGAGGATCCGGTGCGCTTAGAATTATATGCAGAGGTGGCAGTGAAGCAGTGGGTAGATGAGCTCCCTAGAGCTAATCTATCGTTATCAACGCGTCTTTTGCATGATTTTATGCAGGAGAGTAATAAGTTAATTATGACGCCCCAGCAGCGGTTTGATTACCTGGAACTGTTGCGTCCTTGTTATCTTGCAGTAGAAGAAGATTTGCGTTCACGGTTAATTAAAACAGGGTTCCCGAAAAGCGATAATGAGCACAAGATTTATATAATTTTAGTTGCTATTGAACGGGAATTTTCGATTGGCTACTGGACGGTTGTAAAAGAGCAGACGCGCCGAGAGATCGGTTGGTTTCAAGGTAAAGATGTTGCTTTGGCTATACAGCGAGTGATTAAAGGGTTAACAAGTATTGTTGTTAGCCAATATATTATGAGTTTACCTATTCCTGAGTGGGTTTGGATTGACCTACATTCGTTGTATAAGCTGGGTGTGAAACTAAAAAAAGAAGCGACTAAAGTGCCAGATCAGTCGTGTTTGGTGAATCACAGTAGCACAATTCAAGATAGTTATAAGCAATGCATCTTACTTAGTCTTGCTGATCCAACAGGTTTAATGCCTAAGGAAATGCAGCAGGTTTATGAATTTACTGAGTTATTGAGTGCCACGATTACTTTTGATCATCAAGAGATTTCGGATGTTCAGCGGCAATGTATTATTTTTCAGGATGAAGATAGGCCAGCATTTTTTGTGACCCAAGATAAGTTAGCGAATAGCGATACGGTTTTATATATTGATTTCGCTAAGTTAAATAAAGTTTTTCAGAAAAAAGAAAAACTGAAGAATGATGTGGATGGGCGTTATAGTACCTTGAAGTTATCGCCTAGGGCGGATAGGTTGCCGGCAGAGTTGCTTGATTATTTGGATGTGCGCTGGCAAGGCGTTCCTTTAGCGGGGGTGCCAATTTTTGCTGACCGCTTAAGTCGGTATTTTTCCATAGGTTTGAATTCTGCTTATGAATTGCAGAGTTCAAATGTTAAAGGCGTACAAGACTCAGGCCCAGCTAAAGAATATCTCGCTGAAACTGCTTCGGAACGTGCCTTAATCTGTAGTTTCGATGATCCAGGCATGTTATCGATTGGCAGTTTTATTAGTTTCAGAAAAGCTGATCAGCCTCGGCATAGCCGTTCTATTGGTATTGTTAATAAAGTTTCGATGCACAAAAGCACGGGTAAGGCGCAGTTTGAGGTTTTTTTGTTAACTCAGCATGCGTTTGTTGCTCAATACACTGATATGAAGGAGTCAGGCGAAGGTGGGATGCAGAGCGCTTTAATTTACGGAGTTAAAGCTCTAGGTAAGAATGAGAAAAGTTTCCTTATCGTTGAGTCGTTTATGTTAAAAGAGTCGGGTGTTGTAAGGTTGTATTTGAATGAGAAAAACTTTCCTATTGTTTTGAGAAGTCGAAAAAACATAGGATTAGGCTATTGGCAGTTTGAATGTCGGCAGTTAGGAGAACAAGAGGTTGCAAGCAAGGACAACAAAGGTTACGATTTCATATAGTTGTTTAAAGGCGACTATCAATAATAAAAATTAAATAGAACAATGAGGGGTTACTATGAGTGAAGATAAATCAACTGAATCAGGCGAAGCTATAGAAAACATTAAAGAGGCTGTTGAAGAAGTGGTGGAAGATGTAAAAGAGACTGTTGAAGAGGTTGTTGATGCAGTCGAAGGTGCGATAGACGATGCAAAGCCGCCATTAATGAAGCTTAAAGATGAAAATCCTAAATTATTTTTCGGTGCTCTCGCAGGTATTGTCGTTGTTTTAGGTGCAGTGTTTATGTCAGGTGGTGATGATGGTGTTAAGCAACATGCCTCGAAAATGACTTACACTATTGGTCAGTCTTATACTTTGCAAGCGGCTAATGCGCTTACAGAGACAACATTAAAGATTTTAAAAGTGCCAGGTCAAATGTCGTCATTTGATAATGAAAGTGATGTTATTTGTAGTGCACCAACAGGAACATCTGTTCTTGCGAGAAGCTTTCAAGATGCTTTTGGTACTAAGCAGTTGTTCGTGCAAGTTGAAATTAAGGAAGAAGTTGGTGATTGTCGCCAAGGAGTGAAGGGCTGGACGCTAAAAACAAATTTAAAATAAATCTGTAGTAGGGTGTTGACATGAAATGAAAACGCCTTATAATGGTCGATTCTTACAGAGCGGGAATAGCTCAGCGGTAGAGCACAACCTTGCCAAGGTTGGGGTCGCGAGTTCGATCCTCGTTTCCCGCTCCAAGAATTTTTAAAGCCGCAAAATATCGCGGCTTTTTTATTCTTCTCTATAAGAATAAAAGGCTGCTTAGCAAAACGGTTATGCAGTGGATTGCAAATCCATCTACGGCGGTTCGACTCCGCCAGTAGCCTCCATAAAAAATATTTTGTATGCGGGAATAGCTCAGCGGTAGAGCACAACCTTGCCAAGGTTGGGGTCGCGAGTTCGATCCTCGTTTCCCGCTCCAAAATATCTTATCAAAATTAGGCATAAGGTCAATCTAGTTTAAGCTGATTGACTTTCGTTATGCCTGAGGTCTAAGTGTCAATTCTTCGTACAAAATATACTGTCAAACACTCTCTCGTTTTATAAGGTCTTTCTAGGCTTGTTGCTTGTTTTTCTTTGTATTCCTAGCTTTTTATTTAATTCTAAAAATATCGCTGTCGCTTTCTTTCTGTGTTCACTTTAGTTGTATTTATGATTTGGAGTATATCGTATGACTGCGTGCAAGCTTTGATTGCATCCTATCTATGGTGTGAATTCTTTGTAATTCCTAGATTGTAAAATAAATGCAGAATATTTGTAGTTCTATTTTTTGTATTAGATGAGTCTTATGCGGACAGGCTAATTTGATTTGCTAGTGATTTCAGGGAATCTGAAGTTTGTGTTGCTGCGCCTATTAAACCGAAACCAAAGTGCGTGAATATAGGTTGCTTTTTGCACGCCCATCTCGACTATAGGTGTTAATCGTTTGTGGCTTGCCTTTTAGTATGTTTAATATGCGCTGAGTATGTTGGTTTAATATGTGTATACTTGCGCCGTTTTGCTCGTTAAGAGTGCGGCATTTCTTGGATAGTTCGGTAAGTTTCTGCCAGTTACTTAAAGATTCTGTTGTGTCTATATCGGCTTGCTTGGCAATAGTAAAATATTGAATCATGCCGTCTTGTTTGCTTAGTTTTTCTGAGACAAGTAGTTGCTCAACTTGATTGGTAAATGTGTTTAATTGGCTAACTAATGCGTTCTTTTTTTGCACAATTAAATCAAGTGCTTGAATTTGACTTTTTGCTTTCAGGAGTATGGATTCTTCACTTAGCAATTGATAGAGCTGTTGGGTGTTATCTAGCGCTGTTGCTATTAGCTTTGTGGCAAGGGGGTGTGTTTTATGAATCATGATAATTAACCTGTGTTGGGTAGTTCTTGTTCAGATGCGATGATGTTGTTTGCTAGCTTTTCATTATCAATTTTATAGCTACCATTTTCTATGGCGCTTTTAAGCTCAGAAACGCGCTCCGCATTGACTGTAGGTGTTGATTTTAATGAGCTAAAAGCGGCTTCAATCGATAAATTAATCGAGTCAGTAGCTTTATTTTTTTCTGTTTCAGCAGTTGGTTTTTGAGTTATTTTATTATTCAGCCTTTGGTTTGTTTCTATGGCTGGTGTGTTATTGGTGTTTTCTATTTTCATGGCGGCACTCCTGCAAATATTTTTCTATGCCAGTGTATCGGCCAATGTGTTTATAACTTTAATAATTAACGGAAACAGTGCCGACTTTGGTGATGGTGCCTTCAACGACTTTTTTGCTTCTGTAATTTTTTACTTTTATTCTCTCCCCTAAACTACCTGACATTAATGCTTTTCCTGACATTTTTATGCTGAATGAAGATGAAAAGGCGTGAATGGTTACTTGCTCTCCTTTTTTGATAAGTTGTGGGTGAGTGACATGTGATGGCTGTAATATAGTGCCTGTTCGTAGGTTGCGTGCGGCTAGTTGGTTCTTGATTTGTTGGTAGTTGGTAAAGTAACCGTGACGCAGTTTGCTTGTCGATTTCTTGACTAAAACAATATTATTTTGGCTAATAACGGTATTTCGTTTTAATGCTTGTTTAAGTGCAAGTACGTTTATATAGACTGTTAATTTGGCGGAATGAAAGAGTGACCATTTTTGCTTGCCATTGCAGCGTACCCCTATTGAAAATATACCTGCTTCAATCTGTTTGTCGTTACTGTAAGCCTCTATAGGAGTGCTGCAGTTTGCTAGCTTGAGTCGGCTATCTAATTTATTAAGCTGAATTTCATATTCTTGAGTGGTATCGATATTGGCTTCGATAAATTGCGTTATCGCTGTTTGTATGGAATTAATCGACTGGTATTCTTGCGCGTATAGCATTTCTGTTGATAGCAAGAAAAGACTCAGGATAGAAACTAAGAATGTTTGTGTTTTTTCATGTGTCATATCATTGGCGTATGAGTGAGTTCATTTTGTATCAAGCACTATTGATGCCAAAAAAATAATCAAGTAGTATGCTTGTTAGTCGCTATAATACTTTTATAGAAAGGGCAGTTTTATGTGTCTTGTTTTGGGTTAATTAAGTAAGAGGTTTTTATGGCTGGA
Source organism: uncultured Gammaproteobacteria bacterium (assembly GCA_965372825.1). Lineage (GTDB taxonomy): Bacteria > Pseudomonadota > Gammaproteobacteria > Methylococcales > Methylomonadaceae > Methyloprofundus. The sequence continues at coordinate 10,040 of CBDVDU010000025.1, forward strand.
ATATTAGATGGCGTTGATCAGCGAACTAAGTTGGCGGGGCATAATCGTTTTGAATTATTACTTTTTAAGTTAGCAGGAAAGCAGCGCTTTGGTATTAATGTATTTAAAGTCCAAGAGGTTATTCAATGTCCTGCTTTAACGCAGCTTCCTAAGTCGCACTCGGTGATTTGTGGGGTAGCGCATTTACGTGGGAAAACGATTCCAGTCATGGATTTATCAATGGCGATTGGTCTGAGGCCAGTTGATAGAGAAGCTAATAACTATGTGATTGTTACTGAGTATAATCGTAGTACTCAAGGCTTTATGGTTAGTTCGGTTGATAGAATTATTAATATTGGCTGGGATCAAGTTAATGCGCCACCAAAAGGTGCGGGGCGAGAGGGTTATTTAACGGCAGTGACTCGATTTGAAGATGAGCTTATCGAAGTTATTGATGTTGAAAAAGTCATGAAGGAAGTTATTGGTGGGAGCGAAGAGGTTTCTGCAGGGGTTTTAGCTGATAATGTTGTGGAAGATAATGCTAATGATCATGTGCTGATAGTGGATGATTCTTCTGTGGCTAGGAATCAGGTTAAGCGAGTGCTGGAGCAGATTGGTATACGTTGTACATTATTAAAGGATGGTTTGGAAGCTTGGGAGCATGTTCTTGAACTAAAAGAGCAAGGTATTGATGTTGCTTCGTATTATACAATGATTATTTCTGATGTTGAGATGCCGCGTATGGATGGCTATACCTTTGCCTCGAAGGTAAAGGAAGATCCTGAATTAAAAAATGTGTATTTGATTTTACATACGTCTTTAAGTGGTGTGTTTAATACGGCAATGGTGGAAAAAGTCGGGGCAAATGAGTTTTTGGCTAAATTTAAGCCTGATGCATTGGCTGAGTCTGTGCAGAAGCGGTTGCATTCATTTCATGAGCATTCTAGCAATTAATGTATAACTGCATGTTTATAAGCTATTTAATATGAATAGGTCGTTGTGATATATGGGCATTACCCCGAAGGAATATAGTGATTTTCAGAATTTTCTTAGGCGCTCATGTGGTATTGAGGTTGGTGAAAATAAACAATACTTGGTTAAAAATCGACTGTCGGGTGTTCTGCGTGAATTCAACTTGGCCACCTATTCTGAGTTGGTGTCACATTTAGAGGTGCATTCTGTATTTTCTAGTCGCTTAAAATCTAAAGTGATTGATGCTATGACCACTAATGAAACTTTTTGGTTTAGAGATGATTCGCAATTTTTAGCTTTAAAAAATGAAGTGTTGCCTGAGTTGTTTTTGAAAACGCGAGGCGTAGTAAAGATTTGGTCGGCTGCTTGTTCTTCTGGGCAGGAACCGTACACAATGAGTATGTGTGTCGAAGAAATGACGCGTTCTCAAGGTTCTCCTCTCAATGTGCAAATAGTGGGTACGGATATTTCTGAAACTATTTTAAATATGGCGCGTACCGCAGTTTATTCAGATATGGCAATTAACCGAGGTTTGGATAGTAAGGTTAGTGCGCTTTATTTTCAAAAAGTAGAGGCCGGGCATCAGTTAAAGTCAGAAATAGCACGACGAGTTCGGTTTCAGCAGTTAAATTTGTTGCAATCTTTTTCTGGAATGGGGCGTTTTGATGTTATTTTTTGCCGAAATGTTTTGATCTATTTTTCGGATGAAGTAAAAAAGGATATTTTGCGGCGCTTGGTTGATGCACTTGAGCCTGGCGGCTATTTGTTTTTAAGTAGTACCGAGTCAGTTCCTATGGGTATGACTGCTCTTGCGCCAGTGAGAGGTAGGCAGGCGCGTTATTTTAAAAAAGTTGGATGATTATATTGCCTGAATTCAAGTCATAAGTGATTTAACAAAATAAATTACAGTCTTTTGTTAGTCGGTGGAATTTAACCCAATCGAAAAAAATTCCTGGATCTGTTTTGCGCTGTGGTGCAATATCGCTGTGTCCGGTGATGTTTTCTTTGCGCAGTTTGGGATAGGTCAGCATTAAGCAATGAATCAGTGCGGCAAGTTGCTGGTATTGTATTTCAGTATAAGTTGTGTCTACTGTCCCTTCTAATTCAATGCCAATAGAAAAATCATTGCATTTCTCCCTCCCTTGATAGCATGAGGCTCCTGCATGCCAAGCGCGTTGGTCAAAGGGAACGTATTGGGTGATTGCGCCGTTGCGTTTAATAAGTATGTGGCTAGAAACTTCTAAGTGACAAATTTCAGGAAAGCTAGAGTGTTCGTCTGCGTTAAGTTGATTGGTAAATAGTTTGTCAATATAAGGGGTGTCAAATTGCCCTTCGGGTAAGCTAATGCAGTGAATCACAATTAAAGAAATATCGGCTGGATCAGTGCGTTGATCGCAGTTTGGCGAGGCTATTTGCTGTGCTGATGTTAGTAAATGATTTTTAATGTGCATGTTAAGTCGGGTGGTGCTTTTGTTATTGGGTTAGCAATATTTGTCGCTATTTATAATACCTGAAAAGTTGCTGTTGAGTGTCATACAGTCTTCATTGTAAGCTGATTTTTAGCACCCTAATTTCCTGCTTATTGAAAATAAATAATCTCAGAGTGTTGCTTTGCTTTTTAGGCTGGTTTTAAATTGAAAACCTAAATGATAGCCTGAGTTGTCATATCTTTTGTTCTATATAGTGGGTTTTGGCTGCGCTAGATATATAAAATATATCTATTATCAAGGGCTGCATTCTATGGAATAATGCACACACAGAGTTATAGGCTTGTTGCATGATTGTGCTGTTAGTTTTTATCGGTAGTAGTTGTGTGCGTTTGTATTTCTAGCGAGGCTTAAGTGTCTATTGGTGTATTAAACTAAATAATTGGTGAGAGAATAAACAATGATTGAATTTGGAATAATTGTAGCGGCTGTTATTTTTATATGGCTTTATGTGGGTAAAAGCGCAACAGAAACAACGGCTCAGTCGGAAGAGTCTGTAGTGGAGCAATCAGCAGAGGAGGTTGTTGATGCAGAGGTTGCTGAAGCGACTCCAGAAGTAGAGAGTGTCGAGCCAACTATCGAAGTAGTCGCTAACGAAATCGCGCAAGAGTGTGTTGCTGTGAGTGTAGTGCCGCAAGATTCAACGCTAAGACGTCATTATATGCAAAATTTGATGGCTAATAAGGAAAATGCTGGCGAACAAATTCCTGAAGATTCTGCGTTAAGACGTCATTTTACTCAGCAGTTGGGTGTTGAAGTTGCTGCTACTATGGTGGATAGACCTACAGATTCAACTTTAAAGCGTCACTACGATGCTCAGTTGTCTAGTGCTGTTGCTGATCGCTTGGAAGTATTGAAATAAAGGTTTGTATTTAATTTAACCTTAATCGAGGTAAGTGATCATACTGAAACGATTCCTAGGGATGTATTGTTTAGACATAGATTCTTAGTGGTTTTGTTGGTGTTATGATGATTTACCTTGATTGCTTTTAGAGCAACTCACTTCTTTTTTTTACTGAAAATAGGCTGGCTAATTCTTAGTTTTTGCGTATTTCTTGGTTTCTTAGTTTTAATTCTTTACTCTGGAATAGTGCATGAATTATACAGCTCCTATAAATGTTAAACCTTTTCTTGAAGAGGATATTGGTAGTGGTGATATTACTGCCGCCATTATTTCTGAAACTATGCAGGCGAGCGCAAAGGTCATTACACGTGAACCGATGGTTTGTTGCGGTCAGGATTGGTTTAATGCTGTTTTTAAAGAATTAAATGCAGAGATAGAAATTGAATGGCTGGTTACAGAAGGTCAGTGGGTTGAGGCGGGTACGATTTTATGTACTTTAAGTGGTTTGGCTCGACCTTTATTAACTGGAGAGCGTACGGCATTAAACTTATTGCAAACTTTGGCGGCAACGGCAACTTATGCGCGCCAATATGCACAAGCGATTGCAGGTACTGAGTGCAAGGTTTTGGATACACGAAAAACCATTCCTGGTTTACGTGATGCGCAAAAATATGCGGTTATTTGTGGTGGCTGCTATAATCATCGTATGGGGCTATATGATGCTGTTTTAATTAAAGAAAACCATGTTATGGCGGCTGGATCTATCGCTAAAGCAGTCGCTAAGGCAAGGCAAATTAGCGATAAATGGGTGGAAGTGGAAGTAGAAAGTATGCTGGAGTTACAGCAAGCGCTAGATGCTCAGCCAGACCGAATTATGTTAGATAATTTTTCTGTGCCGCAATTATTAGAAGCAGTGAAAAGAGTTGCAGGAACAGTTGCCTTAGAGGCTTCAGGTAATATTTCTTTAAGCAGTATTCGTGAGGTTGCGGAAACTGGCGTGGATTATATTTCTATCGGTGCTTTGACTAAAAGTGTAACGGCAGTCGATTTATCTATGCGTATTGACTTGGTGACTGAGTAATGCAAAAGGTGGATACGTTATTGCAGCAGATGTTGAGTCAGGGCGTTTATGTTGTCGGAGTAGGGAAGGGTTTAGAAACGAATGCTTTTACTGCGGCTTGGGTGATGCAAGTTTCGTTTGCGCCGATATTATTAGCTATTAGTATTAATCCAGAGCACCGCTCGTATCGATTGCTGAAAAAAAGCGGCGTTTGTAGTGTTAATGTTTTAAGTCAGCAGCAAATGTCACTGGCTGAACATTTTGGGCGGTCAGATCTCGAAGATAAAATGGCGCGGGCAACTTGGGCTGCGGCAGTAACGGGAGCGCCTGTATTGCAAGAAAGTTTGGCTTATTTTGATTGTAAGGTAAGTCATGAGATCGTCGCAGGAGATCACCGGTTGGTTATTTGCGAGGTAATTGAAGCTCGGCAATTAAATACGGGTAGTCCTATGTTATATAGCGATACCGGAACGATGGATAATAGCGCTGAACTTTATGAGTAAGCGAGCTGCTTTGTTGTCTATTAAGTAGGCGATAAACTACATTCATCTAAAGCTTGGGTGAAAATATGAATTCAAATAAAAGAGCATGTATTCGAGTTACTGAGTGTTTAGCGATAGAAATCGAGAATGATTTGGGTGAGCGAGTACATGGGGTAACTTTAGATATATCCAATCAAGGTATTGGTTTGCGTTGTAGCGCCGATGACCGGAATCGAATAACGCCGCAAGGTGATTTTGTTAGCCAAGGGCGTCCGGTAGAGGTTCGAGTTCATTTGAAATTTCCTGATACGTTAGGGCATAGCGGTTTAATTAATGTGCGTTGCGGTATTGTTTATTCTCGAAGGCTTGCGCAAGATCAGTGCCAAATTGGGATGTGTTTTCTGGGTATGGATGCTAATACAGAGGCTTGTTTGAGTCAGTTTATTCAAAATAGAAAGCTAGCATATAAGGGCTAGGAATGAGCTCTTTGAGTGAAATAACGCACTATAATTAGAAGATTCTAAAAATCTTAATGACCGCGCACTGATAATTCAGTAAAATCATAACAATTACTCGGTTTTGCGAGTAGCTGATATGATCAGACGTAATTTATTCTATAACGGGAAGGGCCGCAAGGTGCTTCCCGTTTTGCACATTTAAGGTGGCTTATTTTGAACAAACCTGCACTATTAATGTTGGAAGATGGGACAGTATTTTATGGGGTGTCGGTAGGCGCAGATGGCTGTTCTGCTGGAGAAGTGGTGTTCAATACATCATTAACTGGATATCAAGAAATCCTAAGCGACCCTTCTTATGCTAAACAAATTGTAACCTTAACTTATCCGCATATTGGAAATGTTGGGACAAATGATGAAGACAATGAATCAACGGGCGTTTTTGCTAGTGGTTTGGTGATTCGTGATTTACCTATCGTTGCTAGTAACTGGCGTTCAGAAAAGAGTTTGTCGGATTATTTGCAGGATAATAATGTTGTTGCAATTGCTGAGATTGATACCCGTCAATTGACTCGATTATTACGTGATAAAGGTGCGCAACGTGGTTGTATTGTCGCCGGCGATGTTTGTGATGAAGTCGTGGCAAAGGCAGCGATAAATGCATTTTCTGGCTTGAAAGGGATGGATTTGGCGAAAGAAGTCACCGTTACCGAAGCTTATGAGTGGACAGAGAGTACCTGGAATTTAGAAACGGGTCATACGCAAGCTGAAAATTTGACTAAGCATGTCGTTGCATATGATTTTGGTGTAAAGCGTAATATTTTACGTTTGTTAGCTAATCGTGGGTGTCGTGTCACTGTCGTTCCTGCTACGACACCAGCGACTGAAGTATTGGCAATGAATCCAGATGGT
>CBDVDU010000026.1:0-16175 GCA_965372825.1 uncultured Gammaproteobacteria bacterium
ATGCAACATTGAGCGCAAAGCCGCTGGGTATTAAAATGGCATTTGTTTATCATAATTTCCAAAGTGTCACTAACAGCATCAATTACGGTAATGAATATGATTTTTTGATCACCAAAAAATTTGGCAAACATTATCAAGTTTTAGCTAAGTATGCTTATTATGATGCGGATAGCGTTAATGGCAATGCAGCATATAACCCAGGATTAACGAAAGACACTAATAAGTTCTGGTTACAAGGTAGTGTAAGTTTCTAAAGCTTGAAATAAGCTCAAGCCTTTATTATAAAGGCTTGAGCTTATTGATTTTACCTGACTTGAAAGCCTGCCAAAATCAAACAGACCTTCCTTTAAAAATCACAGAACTAATCTGAAAAATAATTAGCCGCGCCTATTAAAGGTGTATTTGGGTTGAGTGATAACTTAATGGATAGACCACTGAGTAATGATTGAAAGCGACCTTTGGCAGTGAATGCGCGTATGAAATTTTCGCTTTGCAAAGCAGGGAGAATTTTAGGGCCGATGCCACCACCAATAAACACGCCGCCAGTTGCTAAACATTTTAAGGCTAGGTTGCCCGCTTCAGCGGCATAAAGTTCGACAAATAAACGCATAACTTCCATGCAAATTGGATCTTCTTGTTTAATGCCTAAACGAGAAATAATGGCGTTGCGATCACCTGCATAACTGCTCGTATCATTTTTGGCTGGAACAGCAGGACAGGCTGGTGCAAAACCTGTATCCACTAAAAAATCATAAAGATAACCGAAGCCATCACCCGACAGTACGCGCTCCCAACTTACATGACTATTAAATCGTTTACGTAGATAATTGAGTAATTGATCTTGTTGTTTTGTTTGTGCGGCGAAATCAGAATGTCCACCTTCAGTCGCAATAGGGTGATGCTGTTGTCCATCCCAATATAGAATTGCTTCGCCTAAACCAGTTCCCGCAGCTATCACAGCGATATTGCCCTGTTTATTTTGTGCGTGTGGATTAAGTTCGACTAGATCTTCTGCCAGACTATTGAGCATGCCGATGGCCATGGCTTCCAAGTCATTAAGTAACTTGACTTTGCTTGTGCCAAATTTTTTCTTCAATTCTGGAGCGTCTATTATCCAAGGTAGGTTGGTCGTTTGACAACGCTGATCGACAATCGGGCCGGCAATGCCGAAACAAGCCGAGTCTATAGTCATATCCGGCTTGATAAAAACCGACAAGATATCATTGAACTGTGGGTAGTCAGTACTGGCAAAGGTTTGCTCAAGTTCGCATTGCAGCTCACCTAGCTCATTTTCGCTATATAACGCTAAAACAGTTTTTGTGCCTCCAATATCACCTGCTAATATCATGCCTGAACTCCTTGAATTTCATTGTTTACGTTTAATAAATAATTTAAAGCATCAATAATGCCGTTTGCTACTTCATTAGGCGGTAATTGATAAAAACCCTGCCATGATAAGGCTTGATCTTGTTCATACTGTGCGGCTCGTTCTGGATGTTTTTCCAGCCAACTAAGGCGTACCGCATGATTAATTAAAGTATCTGTCAGAATTGTATCATCAACTTGCAATTCAGGGTTTTCCTGAAAAATGACCGCTAATGCTCGTAGTGTTTCCATGGTTAATTGGCGAAAATCAGGGGATTGAATTTTGTCTAATCTGTGGTTAATCAGTAAGACAAAACTTTGTTCTTGAGCCGTCATTTGTGCCAGTATTTCTTCACTGTCTAATCGTTTATGACTATTTAATTTTTCACTGATGATTAAGCCTTTACAATGATGCAACACTTCCCATACGGCGGCGAAAAATGCTTCTGATTGACGACCAACGCTACCGCGTTGCTCTCGCCACTCATGCCAATCTAGCGCTCTACCACGATCTTTTGGGTTAAGTTGCGTGGTGAAACGGGCACAAGTGAGTTGGTTGCATTGCTCATCATAACTCAGCAATTCACTTCGGTTTAATTGCGACTCTGAATTTTGATAATCTGCTAAAGTTTCTTTGACCTGTTTGCCAATTTCATGAGGAGCTAATGCAAGTAAGGCATCAAAGGCTTCGCCTAATGTACATTCCAGTTGGCGCTGTAGACGGATAATAATCAACTGCATAATATGCCCAACGCGCACGGTGTGCATGTCGGCAAATAAGTCAGGGTTAGATTTAATTAATACGCCTAGATAGATGATCAGTTCTTGAGTGAGAATATGAACGTATACATTGCCACTATTGTAGGTGCGAATTCTATCTAAGATTTCTGTAGCACTGGCAGGGCGCTGAATAGTTGCACCATTACTATACTCTCGACCAACGCTAATGCGTTTTTGGCGTACCAGCATATCAGTGATCGATTGTTCAAGGTCGGCATCGTATTTTTCCAGTAACCCAGCACTACGACGGACTAAACTCCATATATTCTGGTCGCCAGCTCTCGTATAAACCTCTTCAAACCAATCACGTAAGCGACACTGATGATTTTCGCTTTCCTGTAACTCAAAATCTATCCCATGTCGTTGGTAGAGCAAGTTTAGAATTTCAAATTGGGCATACAAGTTGCTATCTGTGCTTAGCATCTGAATCAGCGCTTCATCATCTAACTGATTCCAGTCGTTTAATACTCGGGGGTTAATAGAGGCTGTTGCAGCTATGTCTATGGGTAACAATATACTACAACAAGGGCTGGCAGCTTCTTGAGTGCGAATTTCGGGAAGGTGGAAGTCATGCAAATAGTTAATGGTTTCATAGGTAGTTGTGTTGATGAAATCATTTAAGCTACCTAATTGCACAGGAATTCCAAGAATTTCTCCCTGTTGTAGTTCGGCCATAAATTCCAGTAATAGCTGGTGTCCCTCGTTATCCAACATATTATGTCTGATAAGGACTGCTACCAATGGTTTTCCTGGGCGGTCCCAGTGACGGAAAATATAACTTAATTCAAGACGTAAGCGTTCAACCAATAAACGAATATCCAAAGCGAGATAAAACCCACGTTGGTTCATAAATTGAGGTAAAAAGACGATTTGTTCATCACCTAATTTGTAGAGTACGGACGTGCCTAGTGCTCTAATTTGTTTGCTTGGCCTACCGCTTAAGCCTAAGCGTTTGTTAAGCCCAACTTGCGTCAGTGCAGCAGTTAAATGACTGGCTTCTCGAACTTGAAGCGGTGCAATTTGGTCAAAAGTTTGCGTGCTAATACCTAGTTCATTTAATTTTCTTTGTACTGATGTATCTTCAGCGAGTAAGGTAAGTTGAACCTTTAACTCAGGGTCACGCTTACATTGGGTGCAATGACCGCGACCTAATGGATCAATGTCATGTGTGGTTAATAAGCCGTCTTGAATCATTTCCCCCAAAATAAACAGACTTTGTGCCCAGACTAAAGGGACATTTTCATTGGGTACTCGTTCTTGGCTATGTGGATTTGCGCGCTCTGCTGCTATTTTATCTTTCGGAACAATATAGAGTTCAGGTAATAATAATTGGCCATTATGCTCAACTAAAAGCCCTTTTAATTTCTCGTGATACTCACGCGCTTTTTCAGTCTTATTAGCGAATAAATTATTAAGTAGTAAATAGCTAAAAAATAACGGCCATTCACACTCTATATCGATAAATTGTTTTAATTCATGAGATTCATAATACATGCGGTGACGATCTTCAATGGCCACTTGGTGACCATCGAGTAAAAAGCGTTTACAGCCGTATTTGCCTTCTAATTTTTCACAAATATGCCGTTCCGTTTTTTCTAATAAGTCCTGATCTTCAACAGCAAATGCAGGATAGCCAATAATGCTGAGTACTGCAGAATCGACTTCTTTAGAGATGGATTCGCGAGGTAATAAGGATTCTAGAGCAATACGCGAACGAGCTACTTCATCGCTGAGTACATGAATAATAGATGCTTGATCACCATCAGTGCCAAATAAGTTAAATCCCGACATCGCTTCTAATGCGGCTTTAGCCATACCGACTGAACTAGCATTTAACTCAGCAACGCCATGATTACTCTTATTGCCGCGCTCCCAAATACCATAATCAGGCGTGCGATAGGCGCGGCCGATGTAATGGACTAAGTTCTGTACGAAGTTGACTTCATCAATGGTAAAAATAATACGCAGGCCAGAAGCGGTCATTTGTGCCAGCATCAGCAAATAGAGCGAGGTGGCATCCAGTTGCAAATGCCCCCACTCATGATCACCAACCACGATATCGCCAGTATGGGTATCATATTTTGCATGTAAAGCATCAAGCGGGTCTTGGGTATGCTTAAAGCGCTCCACTTTATGCGCTTGGCGCATCATAGATACTAATAACCCTCGCATCAATTTGACTACGCTTTGTTCTAATTCGTAAGTGCGGCCTTTATTTTCGTCACTACGACGATAAGCCAGAGCAAGCCCCCAAGCTGCAAGAATGCTGTATACATTATCACGCACCCAAGCATCTGTATAATCGCCATGAGCAGTCACAGCGGTACTGGCAGGTAACAGGCCAGTAATGGGATCTTGTCGGTCGAGGATGATGTCCTGTACCTGTTGGTAATAGTGATCTAGTGGTGACTTCGTGTTCGTTTCTATCATTAATAAAGCTTTTTCAGTAAGAAAATCAGGCTTAATAGTACATTAAGTGCTTGAGTATGAATATAGAGTGAGTGTTTTTTTAAAAATTGAGGGGCAATAAAAATATAAGTATATTTTATCGCCTGATTCTTGGAGTTAGTGATGTTGTATTGATATACCTAGTTAAGTGAGTTCCTTAGTGCTCGCTGGGTGCTGTCTTTCTATATATTTTTTAAACTCATTAAAAGGTAAGGGCTTACTGAAATAAAAACCTTGAGCATAACGGCATTCTTGGTTTAGTAAGGCTAATTGCTCTTTGTTTTCGACGCCTGTTGCTATGACTTTAATGCCTAACTTATTAGCGAGGATAATAATCGTTTCTACTAAAATAGCATTAGTTGAGTCATCTAGCATCGTGTGTATATAAGAGCGATCTATTTTTAATGCATCTATTGGATATTTTTTTAAATAATTCAAAGAAGAATATCCAGTACCAAAGCCATCTAAGGAAACTTGTATGCCGGCTTGCTTGAGTTTTTTGATACTTTCTAAATGACTGCCTTTTTGTTCAAAAAATAGCTTTTCAGCAATTTCAAAAGTGATGCTTCCTGCGGGTATTTGTTTGTTTTTTAAAATATCCAACCATTCAATATGGCAATCAGACAAACTATATTGCGCAATGGATTGATTTAACGAAATGTGCAAAGCGGGCAAGCCTAAATCTGTCCAGCGTTGTATGTTGTCAGCAACCTCATTGATAACCCAATTTCCGACCTCGCGGATCAGGCCGCTTTCTTCTGCGATCGGAATAAAATCATTTAAAGGGATGTAGCCCTCTTGCTCATGATTCCAGCGTAATAGAGCTTCAGCACCAATCACTTCATTGGTAAACAAATCGATGATAGGTTGATAATGCAGGCTAAATTCTTGATTCTGCATTGCTAAGCGCATATCGCTAATTAGTTTTAGCCGATTTTCAGTTTCACGCTGTAAAGCGTGCGTATAGTAATAGTAACTATTTTGGCCATCTTTTTTAGCTATATACATAGCACTATCAGCATTTTTCTGGAGAGAGTCTATATCATCCCCGTCATCTGGAAAAATAGTAATACCGATGCTGCCTGATATAAAAATTTCCTGCTGGTCAATTAAGAGGGGTTGTTTAAAGGCCTTAAAAATTTTACTAACGATTAATTCCGCATCCGTTGTTTTTTCAAGGTCAGGAATAATAATTGAAAACTCATCACCCCCTAGTCGAGCGACAGTATCTGAATTTCTAACGGCTGCCTGCAATTTTTTCGCAGTTTCTTGTAAGAGGACATCTCCCGCGTGATGTCCTAGGGTGTCATTGATCCATTTGAATTTATTCAAATCTAATAACATTAATGCCAGTTTAGTGTTATTTCGCTTTGTCAGTTTAAGCGCGCTTTTCAGCCTATCCAAAAATAAAGTACGATTTGGTAACTCAGTTAAAAGATCATAGTTTGCCTGAAATTGAATAGATTCTTGCTGGGCTTTTTGGTGACTGATATCTCTCAATACAGTAATAGATTGTGCAATATTTCCTTGGGCATTTTTTAAAATATAGCTGGATTGCCAAATAGGCACTATATGACCATCACGATGCCGGATCAAAACTTCACCTTGCCAAAAATCATCACTTTTTAATTTTTTAATGATTGATTTAAAGAATTCAGTGTTGAAATGGGCAGCGTTAAGAATATCAGTGCTTTGTTTGATTATTTCCCGTTCAGTATAGCCACTGATAGTGGTAAATGCTTTATTAACTGAAATAATCTGGTTATGAGTATTAGTGATAAATACTCCATCAGCTGTATTGTCTAAAAAGGATAGTTTTAAATGTAAGTTATTATCATTATTATGCTGTTCAGATGATAGTGTTTGTATATTGCCGTAGAGCCGATTTACAACTCCTGTATTATCAACTTCAGCAGAAATATGTGCCTGATAGGTAACGATATGATTACTATCTGATAAATAGCGGAAACTGTATTCAACCGGCTTATGTGAAAACAAGCAAATATTATTTTGCGTTTTAACGTGGGCTAAATCTTCTAGGTGAATATTTGTTGTGAACTCATCATAAGGCAGGCTGATAAGTTTTTCACTTTTCTCAGGCGACCAGTGCACTATTTCTTGTAGAGGGTAATATTCCCAAGTCAACATATTAGGCGAGGTATTATGAGTGATAATATTGTCTAACTGTTGCGAGCATTGTTGCCATTCTTCGCTGGCTTGAAAAATGCTTAAACTGAGCTGTTCAAAGAACTTTTGAAACAAGGCGTTTTTTAGTACATAGTTGATACAGCCAAAATGCATGACTTTGTTGGCTTGGTGATGATTCATGTCATCACTTACTACTATCGTTGGAGGTAGTGTTTTTTGTTTGCTTAGATGCTCTAGTAAAAAAAATGCATTAGGTACAGGCGTTAACAGGTCAATGATTAATAAATCATAGGCTTGTTGGCGAATTTTAGTTAATAGAGTTTCTTCAGTATTTGTTATTACAACGTTATAACCTTGCCATTCAAGGTGCATTTTGACTTGATCGGCCAAAATTCTATCGTTATCTAAATAAAGGATATGAAAATTAGGCATAGGGTGAATGGCTAAGTTGTGTAGCTAGGACTAAATAAATACCTTTAAAATCTCGTCCAATTCTTTAAGGGATTCGTCAACGATAGCATTCATATGGTCTAAAGAAATACCTAGGTGGATTACGCTACCTTCATAAGTATGATTATCAGACTTACTGTAACAGTCTGCAAGCCTAATTATATCAGCTATTTCATGGTGGTTTTCAGTCGTGTCAGGGAGAGTGTGTAAGCTTATGCTTTGGGTGATGACTTCTGGGAGTTTCCATAGATTGGTTAGTGCTGCTCCCGTCTGGTAATGATCAAAACCAATGAGGCTTTGTTCCATTTTTACTTCATCGCGACTTGAAGTATATTCTTGTGCTTCGAGTATTAAATTTATTTCTCTACTCAACTCGGGGAGGCGACGAAAGAAAACTAACTGTCCAATATTATGTAGTATTCCACAAATAAATATAGATTCTGTATATCTCTTACCTAAGAAACTATCGATACCTTGTGCAATTAATGCACAACTTAGGCTTCTTTTCCAAAAATCCTGCATGGACATTAGGCCGCTCGGTAAGTTAGAAAATTTTTCGATAACAATGGTGCTGAGTACAATAGATTGTAATTCTTTGGTGCCAATAAGGGATATTGCTTGGTTTATTGATGTGATTTTAGAAGGGAAGCCATAAAAAGCACTATTTACTATTTTTAATAACTTTAGCGACAGTGAGGCATCTTTTTCGATAACGAAAGCAGCATCTGCTAAGGCTTTATTAGGGTCTTCAATTATTTTTTGTAGATGAAAGTAAACAGTAGGAGGGGACGAAAGGTGTAAATCACCTCTAAATAGGTCAGAAATAGAAAGTTCTTGTGGTGAGGTAATAGGCATTATTATCAGTGTTATTAAAAGCTTATCTAGGGAACTGAAAGTAAAATATAACTAGCTACTATAGGTGGTTTTATGGATAATGCAAGTTTAGGGAATTAGTGTGTATTTGAGTTTTAAAAACAAATAATTAAAGGTATTAGGCGGCTTATATGATTATGAGTAAGAACCTGAAAGAAAAAATTATTATTATTGCTGAGAATGATGAACATTTAGCTAATGAAATAAGTTTACAGCTAAAGAATCATGGCTTTGTTGATGTCAGAATTGCTGATGATGGCAGTAAAATCTATGAGATTTTACGACCCTTTTACAATGATATCGAACAGGTTGGTTTAGTCGTTGTTAATGAAGAACTTCCTCAATGTCAGATTATGGAAATGTGCTTGACATTTAATAACGATAGCTCGGTCATTCCTTTTATTATTCTTAATTCAACTGAGACCTATAGTAGCGAGCTTGAAAGCAGTAAACTAAAGTCTAAAGGGCTGCTGCACTATATGTCCCTGCCCATTAATTACTCTGAATTTTTGGCTATTATTCATTTTCAGTTGATCATAAAACACGAGTATTTTCTTCGCCATAATCAGGAAGAGCGACTCATCAATGAACTTGCAGAAAGAAAAGTTATTGATGCAAAAATGAAATATTTAGTGGTTCATGATGAGTTAACTAATTTGTTAAACCGGCAAAATTTTGAACGCGAAGTAAGATTGATTCTTAATCGAAGCAACCAGCTACATAAAAATGGCGCGCTATTATTTATAGATGTTGACCGTTTCTGTTTGGTTAATGAGCTTGAAGGGTTTGAGGTAGGCGATAGATTATTAGTTGCCGTGTTTACAATTATCATAAAGTTGATAGCTAAAAGTGATTTATTTTCTCGCATTGGATCCGATGAATTTTGTCTTTTTATAAAAAATAAAACGGCAGATGAAGTCAAACAATTTGCTGAGAAAATTAGGAAAGCGGTTTATGAATATCGTTTTTGTACGGGTGACACTTGTTATAGTATTTCAGTTTCTGTGGGTATTTCAGGCCTTAGTACTACAACGGTTGTTTATCACCCCAATGAACTCATTTCTCGGGCACGGCATGCGTGTAATATGGCTAAGGACAATGGTCGTAATCTGGTCTGGGAATATAACGAGCAGGATACGGCGGTACGGGAACGGAGTAGAGATATTTATTGGGTCCCATTAATTAAAAAAGCACTTTTAGACGATAGTTTTTTCTTGGTATTTCAGCCGATAGTTAATTTATATAGTGGTGAAGTTTCTCATTATGAAGTTTTAATTAGAATGCGCGGAGATGATAATGAGGTTATTTCTCCGGTAGACTTTATACCTGTTGCCGAACGCATGGGTTTAATTCATGGCATTGATCTGTGGGTATTAGAAAACGCAATTGAATTTCTTGCTAAACTTCCCGCTGATAAGGCAAAAATTTCACTGTCTATTAACCTTTCTAGTGTTGCGTTTCAAGATGCCTCTTTATTACCGACAATAAAAGAAAAGCTAGAGCTAACCTGGGTAGATGCAAGGCGAATTACCTTTGAAATTACAGAAACAGCCGCTGTTGAGAATTTTGAAAAAACACGCGATATGATTACAAAAATTCGTGCTTTGGGTTGTAAATTTGCCTTAGATGACTTTGGTGCTGGATTTTGTTCATTTAATTACCTTAAAACCTTTCCAGTCGACTATGTGAAAATTGACGCCCAGTTTATTCGCAATTTAACTAATAATCCAACGGATCAGATTCTAGTGAAGTCCATGGCTGATTTGGCTGCAAATCTTGGCAAAAAAACCATCGCTGAGTATGTTGACTCACCGGAGGCAATAGAGAAATTAAGAGAAATAGGCGTAAATTTTGGGCAGGGATATATTTTTGGTAAGCCTGAAACACACTTGTTACCTAATGATCACATTGTAATCGCTGATTTAATGCAGGAAAAGAGCTCTAAACAAGGGGTAATGAATTCGGTTAAAGCGTTGACTTGACCTCTACTCTTTATCAGTCAATAAGGTTTGAATTTTTGTTAGTAATAAATTGCCTTCACCAAAATAGCGCTCATCAAAGCGTTGCTGGTATATATCAGAAAAATTTTCCATTAGTCGGTTGAACTCTGCCTTGGAAAAGTTTTCATCAGTAAAAGTTTCTATAATAGTATCTGTAGGGCTAGTGATCTTTTTATTAAACTGTCTTTCATAGCTGTGGCCAATAGCGGAATGTAATTTCTGGATTTTCTCTTCCTCCCCTTCGGCTAATATTAACGCGACCGTACTATTGATATCCCTTATTGGCTTCTTATGTTTTTTTTCATAAACGGATTCCAGTGTCACAACTAACTCTTTTAGCTCTTGTTCTGGCAATGTTTGATCATTTAATAAAGCATAGATAGCAGATAATCCTGCCTCTTTTTGTACTTCAGTTTTTACCTGTACAGTGACCGGTTTATTTTTTGTTTTTACCGCGGTTAGTGGTTTTAAGGGTTGAGACTGATTGTTATTTTTCGCCCAATACTGGCTAAAATAAGGTAAATTTTCATTATTTCTAAATTGTCTTTTTACTATGTCAGCTAAAGATGCAAAGCCGCAGCTGATCGCTGAGTTAGGATAAGAAAGAACAACAGGGACTTGTTGAGAAATTGCTTTATTAAGTTGCGCGTCAACTGCTAAATATCCCAGAAAAGCAACATCAATTTTTAAATACGTTTTAACTGCTTGCTGAAAGCGCTTAAAAATTAATTGACTCGTTTTATAATTTTCTACTTTATTAACCAGAACGAACATAGATTGTTTTTTGCCCCGAATCACGAGCATTTTCAATAACGCAAATGAATCAGTTAATGAAGTTGGTTCAGGCGTGATGACGAGCACTCTATATTGCGCGGAAGCGACAAAATCAAGCACATTGGTGTCAATGCCCGCAGCAGTATCAATTAGCAAGTAATCAAATCTTTTTTCCAGCGTTTGTAAGGCTGTGATTAAGCAAGATAATTGTTTTTTATCTAAGTTGGTGCACTGTTTAATACCTGATGAGGCAGGAACAAGAAAAATACCATTAGGCAGCTCAATGATGATTTCATTGATTGTTTTCGAGCCATTAAGTACATGTTCGATTGTATAACGGGGTGACACCCCCATTAAAATATTAACATTCGCCAGACCGGTATCCGCATCAAACAAACAGACTTTTTCCTGTCTAGCAACTAAAGAAAGGCCAAGATTAGTCGCAATATTCGTCTTGCCAACACCACCTTTTCCACTTGTAAATGCGATAACTGCAGCCATTAAAATCTTTGTGGTGTTGACACTGAAGTATCATAAATCATTGCTCGTAGTTCCATAGTCAACAGCTTTAATGCTTTTTATACGTGGGTTATTTTGTTTATTGCTATTATCACACAAGCCTAGGTTTCAGGTTAAAGGAAATCAATTTTAATGCAGCCCAGATAGAACTTTAGTAATTCCTTTTATGTCTACTTTTTGACGTAAACGTGTTTTATTTCTCCATTTCCTTTTTATTTTAGGTTGTTACTATTTTTATAGTGTAGTTGTTTGATTTGAATAAATATTTATAAGATGGTCTTATATTTGCTTTTGTTATTGCATAGTACAGTAACAGGGCGATTTTATGACGATTTCTACCTCTCCACAAAAAACTGAGCAGCTTACGGATGCGTTTCGTACCTTTAACCAGCTATCGGAAAACTTAAGTAACTCTTATCAAGGTCTTGAGCAGCAAGTTGAAAAGCTGCATCAGGAATTGGCGGCTGCGCGTAGTGGGCGCGTAAAAACCTTGGTGGAAAAAGAGAAGCTAGCGTTACGTTTACAACAAATTCTGGCGGCTTTACCGACTGCAATTATCATTCTTGATACTCAAAGTAGAGTGGTTGACTGCAATTTGCAAGCGACGCATTTTTTAGGCGAACCTTTGATTGGACAGCTTTGGTCGGAGGTTGCCATGCGTAGTTTAATTAGCGTACTGGATAATCCTTTAGAGCGTCAATTGCTAAGTGGTTTGCGGGTCAATATGACGCGTAGTCGTTTGCCAGAAAGCAGTGAACAAGTGATTGTTTTGAGTGATGTCAGCGAAATGAATGCTTTGCAAGAAACGATTAATCAGCAAAAGAATCTATCCGCCATGGGAGAAATGGTCGCGAGTATGGCGCATCAAGTAAGAACGCCACTTTCAACGGCTATTTTATATGCCTCGCAAATGACTAATCCTAAACTTGATGCGGAGAAACGGCAGCGCTTTTCTAAAAAGATCCTAGAGCGTCTGCATTATTTGGAGCGTCAAGTGAATGATATGTTGGTGTTTGCAAAAGAAGGGCGCTTAACGATGGAAGGATTTTCATTGCAGAGTCTATTGGATAAGGTGCAAGCAGCAATGAGTGATTATGTGGCTGACGGTAAAGTGCAATTTAAGGTGTCGAATTTTTGTTCTGTGGATTTAATGCAAGGTAATGAACATGCATTACAGGGAGTGTTGATGAATTTATTGACCAATGCGCTGGAAGCAATGCCTATTGACGGCAAACTTAATCTATCGGTTAAGCAGCAAAATGAGCAATCTATAGAGATTAGTATTCAAGATAATGGACGTGGCATCGAGTTAGCACATTTGCAACGTATTTTTGAGCCATTTTTTACCACGCGAGCTAATGGTACAGGTCTAGGTTTGGCGGTGGTCGATAGTGTCGCTAAGGCGCATGGCGGTAAAGTTTATTGTCGGTCTAAAGTGGGTGTGGGGACTGAGTTTAAACTGTCTCTTCCGTGTATTGAACAAGCTTTTCAACCGACTATTTCTATGGGAGCAAGCGCATGAAACAGTATGATGTTCTAGTGGTCGAGGATGATGCCTCTCTTTGTGAGGCTTTATGTGATACTTTGGAGATTGAAGGCTATCGCGTTGTTTCTGCACGTAATGGCACAGAGGCATTACTTAAGCTATCTAAAGGTGATTTTAAACTGGTGGTCAGTGATGTGCAGATGCCAGTGATGGACGGCTTTCAATTATTGAATAATATGCAAAGCCTATATGCAAGCACGCCAATATTATTAATGACGGCTTATGGTTCGGTTCCAAAAGCGGTTGAAGCAATTCAGGCAGGCGCGTCAGATTATTTGGTTAAGCCATTTGATGCTAGTGCTTTAGTGGATAAAGTTGCGCAATTAGTGGTGCAAAATCCCAGTGCAGCTAATGATCATGTGATTGCGGATGGGGCAATGCAACGCTTATATCAATTGGCTGAAAAAGTGGCTAAAACTGAGGTGACGGTTTTAATTCAAGGTGCTAGTGGTGTCGGTAAAGAGATTTTGGCGCAATTTGTACATCAACATTCGGGTCATAAAGAGGGGCCTTTTGTGGCTATAAACTGTGCGGCTATTCCAGAGAATATGCTGGAATCGATGCTTTTTGGTTACGAAAAAGGCGCGTTTACTGGGGCGATTCAAGCTATGCCAGGTAAATTTGAATTAGCGCAAGGTGGGACTTTGTTATTGGATGAAGTTTCTGAAATGGATTTAGCCTTACAAGCTAAATTATTACGCGTTATTCAAGAGAAAGAAGTCGAACGCTTGGGCAGTCAGAAAAAAATCCAATTAAACGTCAGAATTTTGGCGACCACTAACCGTAAATTAAAAGATTATGTCGCGGAAGGTTTGTTTCGTGAGGATTTATATTATCGCTTAAATGTTTTTCCTCTGATTATTCCTTCGTTAGGCGCTAGAATCGATGATATATTGCCGCTGGCAAACGATTTAGTGCAACGTCATTTATCTGCCGGTAAGAAAATGCCGTTATTTAGTGCGCAAGCGACACAAAAAATGCAAGCTTATCATTGGCCGGGTAATGTTCGTGAGTTGGAAAATATTGTGCAACGCGCATTGATTATGCAGACAGGCGATATGATTAATGAGGAAGATTTAATTTTTGAAGAGGCTATGCCAATGCCGGCTGTCAAACCTGAGCCGGTCGTGCCTGTCGTTGTTGAAGAGCTATCTAATGAGTCTGAACAGACTGATTTATCTGATGTAGGTGAGATAAATCTGGGGACTGGTTTACGTTCAGCAGAAGATAAAATTATTTTGAGTACTTTGCAATCATTGCAAGGGAGCCGGAAATTAACAGCGAAAAAGCTCGGTGTTAGCCCTAGAACTTTACGTTATAAAATTGCACGAATGAAAGACGATGGGATTGTTATTCCATGTTAAAATGCTTCACAATTTTTCTTGGCGTAAAAAATGCTTGTTGTTTGTTATAAAGATAAGTTGAGCAGGGTAATACGATGAGTGATATGAATGTAAACCAAGTTTTAGCACAAATGCGTACGATGTCTATAGAGGCTGGCAATAAACCAGCACCTGTCGATACGAATAATGATTTTGCTGCACTATTAAAACAGTCTATAGATGGCGTTAATGAAACCCTGCAAACATCGACGAAAATGAGTTCGGGGTTTGAAACGGGTGAATCTGATGCGAGTTTAGCGGAAGTAATGGTTTCTTTACAAAAAGCGAGTGTTTCTTTTCAGGCGATGGTGCAAGTACGAAATAAGCTTACCGATGCCTATAAAGAAGTGATGAATATGCCAATGTAATGGCGCAAATAAAATAACATGAGTGAGCAAGAGTCGAGTAATAGTTTAGCAAGTACCGAAAGTACAGCAGGTAGTCAGTTAGTCGCAGAGGGATCGGAGACTAAAGCGATACATCCTGCTATGGAAGGGCTTGTACAAATGACTGTAATCAAGCAAGTAGGCTTGATGCTGGGCTTAGCTTTCAGTGTTGCAATAGGTGTGGCTGTAGTTTTATGGTCACAAGCACCGGCTTATGATTTATTGTTTTCCAGTTTAGGTGATCAAGATGCGTCAGAAATCCTAGAGACTTTGGATAAATTAGACGTTCCGTATAAGATTGATGAGCGCTCGGGCGCTATAATGGTAGCAGCGGGCAAAGTAAGAGATATAAAGCTAAAATTAGCAGCGGAAGGTTTACCGCATAGCGGTAGTTTAGGCTATGAATTACTGGATAAAGAAGCGAGTTTTACCACCAGTAAAAGTGTCGAAACCATGCGTTTTCAGCGCGCTTTAGAAGGTGAAATTGCGCGTACTGTTATGACCATACAAAATGTAAAATCGGCACGGGTGTTATTGGCCTTGCCTAAACAGTCAGTGTTTGTGCGTAAGCAGAAAAAGCCCAGTGCATCTGTGATTATCAATTTATATAGAGGGCGCGCTTTAGAATAAGGTCAGATTAATGCCATAGTGCATTTAGTTGCTTCGAGCGTGCCGTTGATGGAAGCCGCTCAAGTCACGGTAGTAGATCAGAAAGGTCGCTTACTTAGCTCTAAAGATACCGATTCCAATTTAGCTTTAACTAATAAACAGTTCGAATATAAAAAAGAAGTTGAAAATCATTTAATGGCGCGCATAGAAAATATTCTGATGCCTATTGTTGGTCCTGAAGGCATGCGCGTACAAATTTCTGCTGAGGTTGATTTTACCGTAACCGAGCAAACTCAAGAGATGTTTAATCCTGATTTGCCTGCTTTAAGAAGTGAGCAAACCACTGAAGATATAAGTACTTTATCTGCTATACAAGGGGTTCCTGGTGCTTTATCAAATCAGCCACCACCAGCCGGTGTAGCTCCTGAGTTAGCTGTACAGCCTGATGCAATCGGTGCTAACGTAAAAGCTCCTAAAACTCCAACATCATCCAGTAAAGCAGCAACGCGCAATTTTGAATTAGATAAAACTATTACGCATTCACGCCTAGCATCCGGTATTGTGCGGCGCTTATCTGTCGCCGTAGTGATTGATGATAAACGCATATTAGCAGCGGATGGTTCGGTAAGCACTTTGCCGTTTTCTCAAGAAGACTTGAACCGCCTAACTGAGTTGGTGAAACGTGCGATTGGTTATGATATGCGCCGCGGCGATGAGGTCATGTTGACTAATGCGGCCTTTAGAGTGCCTGATCAGTTAGAGGCTTTACCTGTAGAGCCTTTATGGGAGCAGTCTTGGTTTATTACTTTAATGAAGCAACTGGCAGCTGCCCTAGTGGTACTGTTTATTGTTTTTGGTGTCTTACGTCCGACTATGCGTGGTTTGGTGGCTAAAG